>QNZU01000020.1 GCA_003978405.1 Sulfurospirillum sp. | reverse complement strand
ACTCCAGAATATATCATAGACAAAGCAACAAAACTTGAGACAATATCTGATCGCATCGAACATATCAAAACAAGATTTGATTATATAAAAAGTGCTCTCAAGGCACAAATGCTTGAACAAAAAATGGAACTTTTAGAAAAACACACTTCAGCCAAAGAGATAGCAGAACTTGAAAACTCATACCAAAAAGAGATAGAACTGCTAAATAGTGATATCGATTTTTTACAAAGGGCAAATCAACCAAAATTTGGAATTTTAAGCGAAGAGGATATCAAAAGAATAGAAAGTATCGCAAAAAGAACCTATCATATCGACCAAAAAGAGATTGTTCTACTGAGTGAAGATGAGAGAAAAAATCTCAGTATTGTAAGCGGATCTTTGACCCAAGAGGAGAGACAAATCATCACCGACCATGCCAAAATATCCAAAAAAATGCTCAATATGCTCACTTTTCCAAAAAAATATTCAAGAGTAAAAGAGATAGCTGCTTCACACCATGAGAAGCTAAACGGCAAAGGTTATCCGGACGGTTTAAGTGCCGATGAACTCTCTTTTGAAGCAAGACTTATGGCGATATTAGATATCTTTGAAGCACTTACCGCAAAAGACAGACCATACAAAAAACCAAAAACCATCAAAGAGACTTTCTCGATTTTGGAAGATATGGCGGCAAAAAATGAACTTGATGCAAATATCATCAAATTTTTAAAACAGACAAAAGCTTATGAACCGTTTGCAAAAAAATATATGGACAAAGAGCAGTATGAAGAGGCTTTGGCTTTAGAGTCTTAGACTCTCTTCCAGAAATTTTACCAGTTGTCTGTTGGTTTTTGGATCGTGAATGAGTTGCATCAACTCATCTCTGATGATTTCACGAGACTCTGCCTCACTCAAAAGCTCTTTGACTCCCTCTTTAAAAATTTTGCCGTTGTTTGAATCCAGCTTCGAGAGTGAAAAGTTCATCAGTTGATTATATTTCCATTCCAGTTTTAAAAGAGCCTTCTCTCTCTCCTGTTTATCCATATCACTGCCAAAGAGTATTTCTTCTTTTTTATAGATATAAGACTCATTTAAACGACCCTTTATCGCACTGAATTTTGCACTGCTTAAAACTTTTCCCTCAGGTTTGCTATCTACTTTTCTAATAATATGTTCATTTAGATCAATCTCATCATTTTCATCTTTTTTATTGATTCTCATTATAGGGATTATCACAAACCCTACCAAGATCAGGATCAAAGAAGCTAAAAGTGTCAGAAACTGAAGAGGATAGTTTGTCACAAAAGTGAAAATCGGATTTAAAAAATTGACTATCCGCTCATAAAAACTCTTCTGTTTTTGGATATTCTCCACTTTATTGGTACCAATACTTAAAGTAGGAGTATTATCTTGAACTATTTTAGGATAAGCATACTCAACAAAAGAACTTTTTTTACTCTTTTGTCTTTGAACTTCAGATACTATATTTTTGACGATTGTAGGATCAATAGCACTATCACTTTGTGCATTTAAAAAAGATATAAATATTGTAAATACCAAACCAACAACTATAAATAATTTCATTAAAATACCTTGTTATTATAAAGCTTACATTATATCTTCAAATACTACAAACTCTCTAAAAGTTTAAAGATAATCAGTTATTTTAAGATATTGAAGTATAATCCCACATATGAAAGGAGTCAAATTTGGCTGATGATATGGAGAAGACCGAAGAGCCCACCCCCAAGAAAATAGAAGATGCCAGAAAAGAGGGGAATGTTCCAAAAAGTCAGGATGTAAGCAGTTTTTTGACACTGTTAGTCGCGGTGGGTGCTACTTTTGCTCTTTTGCCACTTATTAGAGATCATCTTTACAAACTCTATATCTACTACCACTCTCTTATGGGAAAAGAGTTAACCAAAACTCTTGTGTTTGATATCGGATTTATCTCACTCAAAGAGTTGGCTATTACCATTTTACCTTTGGCTGCAATAGTTGCACTCTCAGGAATCATAGCAGCTGTTTTACAATTTGGATTTATCTTTACAACAAAGCCCCTGGAGCCAAAACTGAGCAAAATAGACCCGATTAAGGGTTTTGGCAAACTCTTCTCTTTAAAAAAACTGATCGAGGGTATAAAGATCATAGCAAAAGTAACTATTGTATTTATAGTGGCATTTTTCTTTTTGATCTCTTTTACAAAAGAGTTGCCACAAGTAATCAATTTCCCTTTGATAGCACAATTGGCATGGCTGAAAGAGAAAGTTATCATTTTAGCTTCGATAATGTTAATAATCTTCTTTGTATTGGCACTGGTTGATCTGTTGATTGTGAGATTTCAATATTTTAAAGACTTAAAAATGAGCAAACAAGAGATCAAAGATGAGCATAAGCAGATGGATGGAGATCCTCATGTAAAAGCAAGAATCAAAAAAATTCAAATGGAGATGGCTCAAAAAAGGATGATGCAAGATATCCCAAAAGCAGATGTGGTCATCACCAACCCTACTCACTATGCAATCGCCATAAGATATGACAAAGAGAAAGAGAATGCTCCAAGAGTCATAGCAAAAGGTGTGGATCAAATCGCTCTGAAAATTCGTGAGATCGCAAGAGAGAATCTTATTCAGATTGTCGAAAATCCGCCACTTGCAAGAGAGCTTTACAAAGCCTGTGAGATAAACGATGAAATTCCACAAACTCTCTACAAAGCAGTAGCCGAAGTTTTAGCATTTATCTATCAGAGCAAAAAAGGAGGTACCGGTTGATCTCACCATCATTTTCAATTATCCTAATCAATATACTAATCATACTTTTTGCATACTTTTGGCTATACCCTAAAAGTGTTCAAGATGATTTAAACAGACTCATGAAGTATGATCTACTAGTCTCTGTGATGGCGATTTTGATTGCAGGAGTATTGTTTGAAGATAAAGATATTGCATTTAGTCTTATTGGTACCAATACAAATTGGTTCTGGTTCTCTTTGCTTACATACTTTATACTCGAAACTCCTTTTATGCTTTGGTATTTAAACAGATACGATATGTGGAAAAAATTTTAAGAGTTAGGACTCTGTTAGTAAAACTTTACTACAATCTATACAAAAGGTAAAAGTTATATGTATAGTGAGTTATCAAATCTAATCAAAAAGAGCAACAAAATTGTCTTGGCTTCGCATGTAGAGCCCGATGGGGATGCGATTGGAAGCTCATTGGCTTTTTATATTGCTCTTAAAAATCTTGGGAAAAATGTCAAGATTTACAACAGTTCAAAAACCATCTCAAACAGTTACGACTTTTTACCCTCTTTTTCTAAAATCAAAGATATTTTTCCGCAAAATTGCGATCTTTTGATCACTTTTGACTGTGGAAGTTTTAAACGACTAGGCATTGAAAAAGGCTCATACAAAGTTGTAAACATAGATCATCATCAAAGCAATGAACTCTTTGGCGATTTAAATATAGTAGAACCCTCTCACCCAAGCACATCATCAGTAGTTTATAAAATTCTTCAAAATATGGATATAAAGATTTCAAAAGATATTGCCCTTTGTATCTATACGGCTCTAGCTGAAGATACAAACTTCTTTTCTGATAGCACCACAAACAAAGAGGCATTTGAACTGGCAAAAAATCTGGTCGAACATGGAGCCGATGCGGCACTTGTAGGCAAAAATCTAAAAAACAGAAAATCACTCGCTTTTTTAAGACTTCAAGCGATGTTTATCGATACAATCATGCTTAAAAAAGATGCCCAAATCGCTATTGGAGGCATTGATGAAAAGATGCTTAAAAAATCAGGTGCTTTACGATATGATGCGGCACATTTAGCTGATATTTTACAATCTTTGGCAACTGTAAAATTGAGCATTTTCACTATGCAAATGCCAAAAAATATTGTAAAATTTTCTCTTAGAAGTGATAATATTGATGTCAGCAAAATTGCAACAAAATACGGCGGCGGAGGACACAAAATGTCAGCAGGGTTTAGTATCGATGAGGATAAAAAGGATTTAGTGATACAAGAGATTGTCAATGGAGTTAATTTGTGAGTAGAAGAAGAGGCAAAGGTTATATAAGAGCTTTATTGCTGGTGGGTGTGATTGCCCTATCAGTTTATGGAATCAACAGACTTTTCAAATCCGATATTTTTGAAAAAGAGCCACCGAAAATCGACCTTAAGAGTGAATTTTACTGGAATCTCAAATCTCCGCTAACAGTTCATATCTTTGATAACAAATCTCTAAAAAACATATCAGTCAAACTCAGTGACGGTGAGCATGAAGTTCGTTTGATGCAAAACGGATTCAAACCAAATCTAAAAAGTTTTGATGCCAAGATTTTACTACCAAAACTTGGTATTTCAAGAGATGCCAAAGTGCTAAAACTCACAATCGAAGCGACCGATACAAGCAAATGGAACTTCTTTATGGGAAATAGTGCCAAAAAACAGGCGATTATTAAAATTGACTCCAAAAAGCCTGATCTTTTCCCTTTGATATCTTCATACGGTATCAACAAAGGGGGTGCAGCTCTTGCCATATTTAAGGCTGAAGATGAGAATCTACAAGATTTGTATATCGAAACAAATTTCAACAAAAAATTCAAACCTGTTCCCTTTTACAAAAAAAACTACTATGCCGTTTTGGTAGCTTGGCCTGTAACACAAAAGAGATTTAGTGCAAAAATAGTAGCAATCGACAAAGCCGGTAACAAATCCCGCTCAAGACTAAGCTTCTTCCTAAAAAACAGAAAATACAGAACTTCAACCATCAAAGCCAGTGATAAGTTTGTCAATGGAAAAATTGTCGATTTGGCTGAAGACAGACCCGAAGAGACAAAAGATTTAACCCCTGCACAAAAGCTTGATTTTATCAACTCAAAATATAGACAGATGAACAATAAAATCATCAGAAAGATCACATCAAAAATAGATAAAAACCTACTAACTGATTTCAAACTAGAACCATTTTATCCGCTAAAAAACGGTAAAGTTGTCGCTACTTTTGGAGATCACAGATTCTATAAATACAAAGGTGAAGTAGTCTCTGAAGCCTACCATCTTGGAATCGATCTAGCTAGTACCAAAATGGCAGATATTCTCTGCACAAACAAAGGTGTTGCGGTATTTGCAAACTACAACGGCATATACGGAAACAATTTGATCATCTATCACGGTCTTGGGCTCTATTCACTCTATGGACACTGCTCAAATATTCTGGTAAGAAAGGGTGACATAGTCCATCCTTGGCAGGTCGTGGCAAAAACAGGAGCTACTGGTCTGGCTCTTGGAGATCATCTTCATTTTAGTATCTTGATTCAGGGTATTTTTGTCAGACCTGCAGAGTGGATCGACTCCACCTGGCTAAAAACAAATATCACAGATGTAATTGAAAATGCAAAAAAAATGTTGGATAGACAAAGATGAATGTAAAACAGAAAAATTTAAGAGTATTTGAACTATTTATTGAGAATGAGGAGGATTTTTTCCCCTATATGGAGAAGAATCTACCACTTTTGGTAAATTATCTTCTTTTAATCAAAGGAGATGAACTAACTCCAAAGATGAGAGAGTATTTAGAGGATAACGGATGCTGTTTCAAAGAGACTCAAAAATGCAATCTCAATCTACAAACCAAAGAGCCAAAAGAGGAAAAACCCTCCCAAAAAATAGAGGTAGTATATTACAAAGAGGAGGAGTCAGAGGGTAAAACCAAACAAGATACAATGGCACTATATACTCCAATTAGATCCGGATCTATCATCGAAAGTGACAAAGATATTACGATTTTTGGCAGAGTAAACAGTGGTGCTAAAGTGATTTGTGGTGGCAATTTGACTATATTTGGTACCATTGACGGAGTGGTTGAGTGTGAGGGTGAATATATGGTACTAAAAGATATAGGCAAAGGTTTTGCCATCTTTAACGGTGATATACTTGAAAAAGAAGAAATCAACGGTTCATTAAAGAGAGTCAGATATCTTGATGGCGAACTCAACATTGAGGAGATTGTTTGAAACAGACAACAATCGCCAAAAAAATTGATGGCATTGGAATAGGTCTTCACAAAGGTGAACCTATTCGATTTAGTATAGAACCATCTGATCCAAACAGTGGTATCATCTTTTACAAAACCGATACAAAAACCTATATTAGAGCTTGCGTTGATTCGGTTATCGATACAAGGATGGCTACTGTTATAGGAGTTGATAAAAACAACTATATCTCTACAATCGAACATCTTCTCTCAGCCGTTTATGCTTATGGTATAGATAACCTTTTGATTAAGATTGATGCTCATGAAACACCTATCATGGATGGTAGCAGTGCAAGTTTTTGTATGATGTTCAATGAGGCTAAACTACAATTTCAAAATGCCGACAAAAAAGTGATGGTCATACAAAAAGAGGTAGAGGTCAAAGAGGGAGACAAATATGTAAAGATCTCTCCAAATCCCGACACTCAGTTTACATTTTCTATCGATTTTAAACATCCGGCAATCGGTTTTGAAAAGTTTCACCACCTCTTTTCAAAACAGAACTATATCAATCAAATTTCAAGAGCTAGAACATTTGGATTTTTAAAAGATTTTCAAATGCTAAGAAATCAAAATCTGGCTCTAGGAGCATCTTTGGACAATGCAGTAGTCATAGATGAGAAAAAGGTCATAAACAGTGATGGATTGAGGTTTTCAAATGAGTTTGTCAGGCACAAAATCCTTGATGCCATAGGAGATCTATCACTTCTTGGAATCACCTATCTTGGTCACTACCAATCACATGCGGGAAGTCATGATCTAAATCATAAACTGACAAAAAAGATACTAAGCGACAAAGAAAATTACATTATCACAGAACTGCAAAATGTAAAAGATATGACCTTCAAAAAGGCCTTCGCATAAAATGACAGATCTGTTTGTTATCTCCATATCCACACCGATAAAGATAGGGATATATGAAGATACAAAACTGATAAAAACAGTTTCAAGTGAAGAAAAAACCAGCGATTCTTTGCCAAAGCTTTTTAATGAAATTTTGAAAAACTACACAATTGATTCTATCTATTTTATAAACGGTCCTGGTAGCTTTATGGCGATAAAGGCATCATATATATTCCTAAAAACCCTCTCAATCATCAAAGGTTATCCACTTTTTGCAAGTGACGGTTTTGCATTTAATAACAATCAACCGATAAAAGCTCACGGAACTTCTTATTTTATGAAAGAAAATGGTAAAATATATACAGTTAAGTTAGACAGACAAAAGAGTCACATATCTTTTGACCTGCCTGAGACTTTGGATAAGAGTCTGTTTCATCAAGAGTGTGAACCGTTATACATCTTACCGGCAGTATAGGATAAGGAGATTTTTTGAAGATTAGAGTTCCCGCAACAAGTGCAAATTTGGGTCCTGGGTTTGATTCACTTGGACTTGCACTTGATTTGCACAATGAGATCACTATCAAAGAGGCAAATTTTCTGAGTATCTCAATTCACGGTGAGGGCTCAAATCGTCCAGGTATTAAGACAAATAACCAGTTTGTCAATATCTTCTATAACTTTTACACCAAACTAGTCGGAAGAAGAGATGATTTTCGTTTTGAGTTTCATAACAACATACCCTTTTCAAGAGGACTCGGTTCATCATCTGCTGTTATTATCTCGGCAATTGCCGCTGCTTATGAGATGGCGGGATTAAAGATGAGCAAAGAGAGTATTGTTGATAAAGCACTCTTTTATGAGTCACATCCGGACAATATAGCTCCTGCCGCACATGGAGGATTTACCGCTTCAATGGCAATCAAAAATGATCATGTCTATACACAAAAAAAGAAGATTCCTTCATACCTAAAAGCGGTAATGGTCATACCGAACAAATCGATGTCAACGGCAAAAAGCAGAGCAAAGATGAGCAAAAGCATCTCGATGCAAAAAGCGGTTTTCAATCTTACGCATACTGCTGTTTTGACAGCTGCATTTTTTAATGAGGACTGGTCTGTTTTACGAGTAGCTTCAGAAGACAAAATGCACCAAAATATCAGGATGAATGGCATGAGAGAACTCTATAAAGTTCAAAAAACCGCACTCTTAAACGGTGCATTGATGAGCACACTCTCAGGTAGTGGTTCATCATTTTTTAATATGGTCTATGAAGATGATGCCGCACATCTTGAAAAAAAGCTTAAAGAGGAATTTGGTAAATTTCGTGTAGAAGTTTTTAATTTCGATAATAACGGCTATTTAATAGAAAAATAACTAAGTTTTTTAAGGAATATTATAATAGAGTTAATCACAAAAGATAAATCATCTTCTCCGATAAGGATGTGTATTGGTTGTCGTGACCGTTTTTCACAGTCTTTGTTACTACGACTCCAGTGCGAGAGCAAATGCATTCAGAGGTTTAGTGGTGTTGGTAGGAGTTTTTATCTATGCGATCGGTGCTTAAATGAGAAAAACAGAAAAAATCTTATCAGAAAACTTAGCACACAGTGCAAAAGAGAAATAAAAATCATAGAGTTGGAGAGTATAATTAATGGATAAAGTTCGTATCAGTGATGTTGCTTTAGAGCTAGGCTTGGAGACAAAAGCGGTTTTGTCAAAAGCTCAAGAGATGGGTCTGAGTGTAAAAGCTGCAAATAGTGCTGTCAGTATGGAAGAGGCTGGATATTTGATGGATTTCATCCTTACTGGCAAAAATGCTCTACAAAAGAGTAAACCAGAAAGTAAAACAAAAGCACCAAAACAGAGCTCTAAAACAGAGTCTAAAGAGAAAAAAGAAGAAACTGCTTCAAAAGAAGATGAGAAAAAAGACAGATCCAAAGAGAAAAAAAGCTCCACATCAACTCAAAGTAAAGCCAAAGATCAAAAAGAGATACAAACTTCAAAAGTCCAAAAAGAACAAACTCCAGACAAAAGCACTCAAAGTGACCAAAAGAGTGAAACAACAGTAAAAGAAGAGCCAAAAGCCAAGGAGATCAAAACCGAAAAAGAACCATTGGCAAAAGCATCTCTCAAAAAAAGAAGAGGCTTGATGATAGTCAAGAAGAAAAAACCGGTTGTTACAAAAAGCAGTGCAAAGAAAGATTTTGCACTTCCGGAACTTGCTGATGGAGCAAAGAAAAAGAAAAAGAGTAAAAAAGCTCCTGCTACTGCAAAATCAACAGACTCACAAAAAATCGACATATTCTCTGGTGGAGATATCAATGCCATCGATGTTATGAGTGAAAATGAAATGGTAGTTCTACATGATTTGAACTTTAATATCAAAGATGAAGAAGAGAACAAAGGTCAAACAAAGAAAAAATTTGATCCAAACCAAATGAGAACTACAAAAAACTCCAGCTTTATCAAGCAAAGAGGGATCAGTAGAAAAAGCACAAAGCGAAGACGAAAAAAAGTAGAAGAGAATAAAGAGGATATCAAAAACATCAGTATCCCTGAAGATATAAGAGTTTATGAGTTTGCAGAAAAGATAGGCAAACAGACAAGTGATATCATAAAGGTTCTATTCTCTTTGGGCTTGATGGTGACTAAAAATGATTTTCTTGACAAGGATGCCATCGAGATACTTGCAGATGAGTTTGAAGTTGAAGTTACTACAATAAACCCTCTTGATGAGTTTGATTACGAAAAAGAGTATGAGGAGAGTTTAGATGATGAAAACTCTATCGTAAAACCTCCTGTTATTACTATCATGGGACATGTAGATCACGGTAAAACTTCACTTTTGGACAAAATCAGACAAACAAAAGTAGCATCCGGCGAACATGGAGGAATTACTCAGCATGTGGGTGCATACATGATAGAAAAAGATGGGCAAAAAATCACTTTTATTGATACTCCAGGACATGAAGCCTTTACACAGATGAGATCAAGAGGAGCCCAAGCTACTGATATAGTTGTCATAGTGATAGCAGCTGATGATGGAGTGAAGCCTCAAACAAAAGAGGCAATTGAGCATGCAAAAGCAGCTGAAGTTCCTTTTATCGTAGCTATCAACAAAATAGACAAACCAGATGCAAATCCAGATCTTGCAAAAAGTGGTTTGGCTGAACTTGGAGTTACTCCTGTTGATTGGGGTGGTGAGCATGAGTTTGTTAATGTATCTGCTCATACCGGAGAGGGAATTGAAGAGCTTCTTGAGACTCTATTGCTTCAAGCAGAGATTTTGGAGTTAAAAGCAAATCCAGATACAAAAGCAAAAGCTATTGTGGTTGAAACCTCTTTACAAAAAGGTAGAGGTCCTGTTGCAACTGTGATTATGCAAAATGGAACTCTAAAGGTTGGAGATGTGATGGTATGCGGTATAGCATACGGAAAGGTAAAGGCTCTACTTGATGAGGATAACAAACCTCTAAAAGAGTTAAAACCAGGAGAGCCTGGAATCGTAGTAGGATTTAACACTGTTCCAAATGCAGGTGATATTCTTATGTCTATGGATAGCGACAAAGAGGCAAGAGAGTATGCAAACAAAAGAGCTGAATATATCAGACAAAAAGAGCTATCCAAATCTACAAAAGTTACACTTGATGATCTAAGTGCAAAAATTGCCGAAGGTAATATCAAAAATCTTCCTATCATACTAAAAGCAGATGTAGCTGGAACTCTTGAAGCACTAAAAGGCAGTCTTGAAAAACTCAAAAACGAAGAGGTAAAAGTAAATATCATCAGCAGTGGTGTGGGTGGAATCACTGAGAGTGATATCGCTTTGGCTGAGGCGAGTGAAAACACTGTCATACTTGGCTTTAATGTCAGACCTACTGGTAGTGTGAAAGAAAAAGCAAAAAGAGCCGGAGTTACGATCAATACTTACAATGTCATATATGACCTAATTGATGATGTAAAAGATCTCTTAGGTGGTCTTCTTTCACCAATCATTAGAGAAGAGAACCTTGGTCAAGCAGAGGTTAAAGAGGTATTTAATGTGCCAAAACTTGGTCAAGTTGCAGGATGTGTTGTAACTGACGGTGTTATAAACAGAGGTGCAAAGGTAAGAGTCATTCGAGATGGTGTTGTGATTTATGAGGGTGAAATTTCATCTTTGAAGAGATTTAAAGATGATGTCAAAGAGGTTTCTAAAGGTTATGAGTGCGGTATCGGTGTGGTTGGTTATAATGACATCAAAGCTGGAGACTTCTTGGAGAGTTTCAAAGAGGTTGCCCAAAAAGCAACTCTGTAAACCATGAATAAAAGTATCAAACTAAAAAGAACTGAGTCTATTTTAAGAGAGTTGATTCCTGAAGCTCTTGCAAGTTTAAGTGATCCAAAGATTAACAACCTGCAGGTTTTAGATGTTTTATGCTCAAAAGGAAAATATGATGCAGAAGTTTTTCTTGACCCCTCATTTTGCGATGAAAAAGAGCAAAAAGAGGCAATTGCCCATCTAAAAAAGGCAAGCTCCTATATAGAAAATTACTGCAAACAGGCTGAGGGATGGTATAGATGCCCTAAAATGAGATTTTATTTTGATCACTCATTGGAAAAACAGAACAAATTAGATGATCTGTTTGCAAAGATCAGCAAGGAGTTGCACAAAAATGATTGAGAGTGATACACTAAAAAATGTGATAGAGAGTTGCGATGTCCAATTTTACGGATCTGAGATAGTCACTGAAAATGATGAAAAGATTGTTAGAGTTTTTATCATAAAAAGTGGCGGAGTAAGCTTGGAAGATTGCACAAAAGTATCACAAATCATCTCCCCTATTTTAGATCTAAATCCTCCTGTTAGTGGTGAGTATAGACTTGAGGTGAGTTCTCCAGGAATTGAGAGAAAGCTAACCTCATTAGAACATCTAAAACTCTCAATCGGAGAGTTGATAAAAGCTACGATAAGAGAGGATGACAAAAGTCTCAAAATCAAAGGCAAACTCTTAAGTGTGGACAAAGACATTATAAGAGTTGACGATAAAATCTCCAAAGAGATAAAAGAGTTTCCTTACTCAGACCTCATAAAAGCAAAAACATACTTTCAATGGAGTTAGATCATAACTTTTATATGAGATTAGCCTTGGATGAGGCTTGGAAATATCAGTGTTTGACATTTCCAAATCCAGCTGTTGGTGCATTGATTTTGGATCCAAACGGAAAAATATTATCAATAAAAGCTCATGAAAAAAAGGGTGAGGAGCATGCCGAACTAAAAGCAGTAATTTCAGCACTAAATGATGAAAATATTTTTAATCTAAAAAATGCGACACAAAGATATAGATACATCATCAAAAACTACAAAGGATATTTCAAAAATCATACCATATACACTACACTAGAACCCTGTAATCATGAAGGCTCCACTCCTGCTTGTTCACTATTGATAAAAGATTTGGGATTTAGCAAAGTAGTAATTGGTACCAATGATACAAACAAAACAGCCTGTGGCGGATCAAAGATATTAAAAGAATCTGGAGTTGATGTGATAGAGGGAGTATTAGAAGATGAAGCAAAAACTCTCATAGCCCCCTTTTTAGCCTATGAATCCAAAAAGCCGTTTGTTTTTTTCAAGATAGCTACCACTCTAAATGGTGTCTATGATGGTGGTACTATAAGCTCTACTGAATCAAGAAGATTGGTTCACAAGATTAGAGACAAAATCGATTTGCTAGTAATTGGAGGTGAGAGTGTGCGAAATGACAGACCCACTCTTGATGCGAGAATGGCAAACGGAAAGGCTCCTGATATTTTAATCATTTCAAAAAGCAAAAATTTTGATCAAACAATACCTCTTTTTAAAGTAGCAGATAGAAAAGTATTTATACAAGAAAATATTGATAAAATCGACTCATACAGTTTTGTGATGATAGAAGGTGGTGTAAGATTGGCAAACTATCTAAAACACAAAATCGACTGGTACCTAATCTTTAGATCACCAAACTCTAAAATCGGTAAACATTTTGATATCGATATAAACCTAAAAAGACTTCATTGTGCAAAGATAGGTTGTGATACAATATCATGGTATAAGGAGAAAGATTGATGAGAAATATTACTCTGTTTGTTTTAATAACTTTTTTATATAGCGGATGTGCCTTTAAATCACTCGGTGATACTGTTGAGAGTATCTATACAGATACAGTTGTAGTAAAACCAAGCAAAGCAAATTATAAGAGTGCTCCAGCTGTTAGTTCTAAACCAATCCTAAGATATGAAGGTGCAACTCAAGAAACTCCACAAGAGATTGCAAAAAAACAGACTATCAGGATTAATAAAAAAGGCTATATTCAAAGTGTAAGTTATGAGCCTGATGTCAATCTCTACATCTATAACTTCAAAACCGTTCCAGATAATGAAAATTTAGTCTTTTTCTACAATAAGAAGCTCTCATATGGTAATTTTGATCTTATTGAAGTTGATATTAAAGATAATTTTTTAACAAGTGTTAAGCAAAATAGTAAACCAACCACATTTAAGGAGCCTTCACTCTCCCAAAAGATTGAAAAGCACAAAAAAAGAAAAAGAAATTACAAAATACACGAAGCAATTGAAGAAAAAATAAATACTTTATAATAAAATTGTGATTTTATTAACCAATCATTTACTTTGTTACCCTATACTTTCAGGGTAAACAAATTCATTCAACACTCCTTTTGAATAACAGAGCGAGACTCTGAAAATCAAAAGCTTGAAAATGCGGGTTCAAGCTTTTGGAACTTTATTCAAAAAGATGGTAGCTCTTGCTTGCGGAGGTAAGAGCAACCACATACTCCATTATATCCCAAAAAGCTTAAAATCTATTTTTACTATATTTTATTCGGCTTTATTTACTCTATATTAGATATACTGATAACTTACTTACTAAATATTTGGGGGAATATATGGGAAAAATAGCAGATATTCTTTTTTCAATGAAAACGATGGTGATTTTTACACTTTTATTTGCAATCTCTTCGGCTATTGGAACTTTTATCGAAAATGACTACGGAACTGAAACTGCATGGGCAGTCATTTATACAACTAGATGGTTTGAGTTTATTATGTTTGTACTAGCAATCAATCTTATAGCTAATATCATAAGATTTAAACTCTACAAAAAAGAAAAAATAGGTGCATTTATCTTTCACCTTGGATTTTTAGTCATACTTCTTGGTGCAGCAATTACTAGATATATAGGATACGAAGGGATTATGCATATAAGAGAAGGTGCCATTAGCAACACAATCACCACAAATTACAACTATATCAACATCAACTCTTCTAAAAATGACAAAAACTTCCATACAGATAAAAGAGTATTACTCTCAAAGATGAGTCCAAATGATTTTAATATCAATATTCCCATGGGCAATGATAGTGCCACACTAAAATACAAAGCATATCTCCCAAATGCAAAAGAGAAGATTATCAGTGATCCAAATGGAGCAGCGATGATTAATATGCTAGTTTTAGCCCAAAATTCCAGACCAAAGCCTATCACTCTAAAAGATCAAGATATATTAGATGCAGGAGAGTTAAAAATATCACTTAACAAAGATGGTGCCAATCTTAGTATCTACACAAAAGATAATAATTTTTATTTCAAATCAACCACTCCCATTCGCTGGACGAAGATGGCAGATAGAAGCAGTGGAGAGTTTGAAGCAAACAAAGAGTACCCCTTTGAAAAAGGAAGACTATATGATCTAGGTAGTGTGAAACTGGTACCAAGAGATCTCTATCCAAAAGCCTCAATCAAGCTAGTAAACGAAGTCGATAAAACAAAAGGTGGTAGAATGATGAAGTCTATTCAGCAAGAAGCTTTAAAGGCCACCCTAAACTATCACGGAAAATCAAAAGATATCATTTTGAAAAACTACGGTAAAGGAACAATGGGAGAGGCAATTGACACTACAATAGATGGAACAAATTTTCATATAAGCTGGGGAGCGAAAATCATCAAAATACCTTTTAGTATCAAGCTAAATGATTTTGAGCTAAAAAGATACCCAGGAAGTATGTCACCAGCTTCATATGCCAGTGAAGTGGTACTAATGGATAGGGAAAAAAATATCACAATGCCATATAGAATATTCATGAACCATGTTCTTGATTATAGGCATTATAGATTTTTCCAATCCTCATACGATCAAGATGAAAAAGGAACTGTTCTTTCAGTCAACAATGATCCAGGAAAACTTCCTACATATATAGGATACTTGATGTTAGCACTTGGTTTCTTGCTCACGCTATTAAATCCAAAGAGTAGATTTAGAAAATTAGCAAGAATGGTACAAAAAGATAGTATGAGTACTCTTTTACTCTTCATACTA
>QNZU01000090.1 GCA_003978405.1 Sulfurospirillum sp. | reverse complement strand
TTCTCTCTTTTGTCTATCCTAAAGACCTCTTTGTCTAAAAAATCTGATATGTTTTTTGATGTGATACTCACTTTCTTGATAGAGGAGTCAAGCAGTATCTGCTTTGCTATTTTTCTTAGTATTGAGGCTATTTTTCTTCTTAGATTTCTAACTACCGCTTCTCTAGTGTAGTTTGAGATAATGAGCTTTAATGCACTGTCTGTGATGTTTACCTCACTGTTTTTAAGACCATGTTTTTTTATCTCTTGAGGAATTAGATATTTTTTTGCTATCTCAAACTTCTCCTGTGGGGTATATGAGCTTAAAAAGACAAATTCCATTCTATCTCGAAGAGGTGCTGGAATATATCTGACATCATTTGCAGTTGCTATAAAGATGACTCTGCTTAGATCGATGTTAAAATTGAGATAATAGTCTCTAAATTCACTGTTTTGTTCAGGATCAAGTATCTCTAGCAATACAGCAGTAGGATCACCTCTGTGATTTCTTGCCACTTTGTCTATCTCATCTAGGACGATAACAGGATCCATCTCTTTTGCCTCTATCAGGGCTTGGACAATTCGTCCGGGCATCGCACCTATATATGTTCTTCTATGTCCTCTTAGCTCATTCACATCCTCCAAACCACCCAATGCTATACGAATTAGCTTTCTTTTTAAAGCTTTTGCGATGGAGTTTGCCAGAGAAGTTTTACCAACTCCGGGAGGTCCTGCAAAACAGACTATTGCTGTTTGATTATCACTCTCTTTTATACCTCTTAGCTCCATCAACTCTTTGACAGCAAAATACTCTTCTATCCGCTCCTTTGGTTTTTCCAAAGAGTAGTGATCGCTTTCAAGTTGTTTTTTTACCTCATTGATATCAAGTTTTCTTTTTGAGTATTTTCCAAATGGTATCTCCAACACCCAGTCAAGATAACTCTGGATCATATTTGCATCGGCAGAGTCTGGATGCATTCTGGAAAATCTATCAATCTGTTTTTTGATCTCTTTGTAAGCATCCTCTTTGAGATATTTTTTTATTCTTTTTAGTTTTTGTTTATACTCCTCTATCTCCTCTTCTCTTTGTGTATCGGCTCCTAGCTCTTGTTGTATCTGTTTTAGCTGCTCTTTTAAAAAGTACTCTTTGTTTACCTGCTCAATTTTGGAGTGGACTTTGGATTTGATCTCTCTTTGGAGATTACTGGCTTTTATCTCTTCGCTTATGTGTTCTATAAGTGAAAAAAGTCTTTTTTCAAGATCTGTTTGAGAAAATAGTCTGTAAGCATCATCCTTTTTTAGCTTTAATGTGCTAGATACTAGGTCTGCGATACGGACAGGATTGTCATTCTCCTCTATAGTTTTTAAAAGATCCGGATGAAACAGTTCACTCATTGAAGCTAAAGTTTTTACTTTCTCTTTTAGTATCTCAAGTGTTGCTTGAGCCTTTAAGTCATCATACGGCTTAACTTCTAGTATATCAACCATTGCCATAAGAGGATTCTCTTGAAGTTGCTCTGTAATACGACCTTTGGCAAGACCTTGAAATAGGATTTTTACTCTATTGTCTCCTAGATCAACTTTTCTCATAATGGTACCAATAACACCATTTTCATAGATACTCTCAAAGTCTCTTTTGCCCTCATGACCTTTTTTTGAAGGAACGATAAGAACGAGTGAGTCTGATTTTAATGCATAGTTAACAGCATCAAGATCACTTTGTTTGCTTAAAAAAAGAGGAGAGATCATAAATGGATATAAAAATATCTCATCTTCAACGATTATAGGGAGTTTTGCTGGAAATTCTCCATAGTTATTTAATTGCATTTTTTACCTCTCTTTTTATTGCTTGGAATAGTAGTTACTCTTTTATTTTGATATTGTTAAGCCATGAATTTTTGATTTTTTGTTCATATATTTTGGCAGATTTTAATTTTCCTGTTTTTTTGTATAGTTTGACAATATTTTCATTTAAAACTCTGTTTGCCAAATAGAGTCTTGTTAAAATAGTCTGAACTTCTGGAGTATAAGGTGAGTTTTGATATCGCTTTAAGAATTGATTTGAAGAGTTTATTGTATCAAGAAGAAGTTTTTGATCACGATTTAATCTTTTGAAAGATTGAAAATTTGATTTAATTTTCAAAAACTCCAAATAGCTGATATTTGATTTGGTAGCATATCTCTTGATATACTCATCAATATAGTAGTTTGCCATCAGATACTCTTCATTTTTCATATGTGCTTTTGCCAAAATCATAAGAGCCTCTTTTAAAAGTGGACTTGCTACATGTTCACTTGCAAGTGAAGTATAATCCTCATCTGCCTTGTCAAGTGAGTCTAATTTGACATCTTTGATAATCTTTTGGTACCAAAAGATATCTGATTTGTTAAAAAGCTCATCTTTTTTTGCATTTTTGCCCGAACAATTTGCCAATAAAATTAATAGTGTTACAGATAATAGCAGTGATTTCATTCTTATGCCTTTTGTTTAGTTAATTGAAATATTTTATCCAAGTTTTTGTTAAAAAAACCGATGTTAATTAAACAGATGATAAAATTACAAACAATCAGGGTTTTAAAAGATACCCATAAATTAAAGGTAGGTGATGAATTTAAAAGTAGTATCCCCGATATTTGGATTTGAAGATATAAAAGAGATAGAGTTTGAAAAGGTTGATGATTTTTTTTCAAGTTTAAGTTCTAATGATATCTCTTTTACTATTCTTGATCCAAGAAAAGTTAGAGATTATCAAATAGAGATACCATCATCATATGAAGCTCTGCTTGATATACAAGATGGCGATGAGATAGATTTTTATGTAATTATGATTTTGCAAAATCCTATTGAAAACTCATTTGTCAATTTTGCCGCACCAATTATCATAAATAAAACAAAAAACAGATTGGCTCAGGTGGCTCTTGATGAACACAAATATCCAAACTATGCTCTCTCAGAGTCAATCTCCAACTATTTGTAAGGGTATATATGAAGTTTAGTATATTAGGAACCGGAAAGATGGCCGAAGCTATCATTGCCGGTGCTGTAAAAAATTATGAAATTGAACTAATCGGTAGAGATAATAAAAGAATCCATGAACTAAAGAGCCTATATCCAAACATAAAAACAACTGCACTTTTGGATTCACCTGTGGATATAGAAGGGAAAAATCTTTTACTGTGTATCAAACCAAATGCTCTTGAAGGGGTAAGTATATTTTTATCTGGTACCGCAAACGGAGTTATCTCTATCTTGGCCGGAACTCCTATACAAAAGATCAAAGATACAATCAAGGCAAACTATTTTGTCAGAGCTATGCCAAATCTTGCTGCTTTTTATCAAAAATCTATGACTACACTATATGGTGACAATGAGTTTAAAGATGAAGCTATCAATATCTGTGAAAGCTTTGGAAAGACATTGTGGCTTGATTCTGAAAAAGAGATTGATATAGCAACTGCAATTGCAGGATGTGGTCCAGCATTTTTAGCTTTGGTAGCTGAGGCACTGGCTGATGGTGGAGTAAAAGAGGGTCTAAAAAGAGATGATGCTTTGAAATTGGTTCAAGGTCTATTTGAGGGTATGGGAGATCTTCTTGAAAGTAAAGCTCCTGCACTTATTAAAGATGAAGTGATGAGCCCAGGTGGCACGACAGCAGCAGGATACAGTGCTTTGGAGGAGGGTGCTACAAGAGATAGCTTTATAAAAGCTGTCTCAAAAGCATATGAGAGGGCAAAATCTTAGAGATTATGCTCCTTTTTATACTCTAATATTTTTGCATAGATCGCATCTTTTAGAGCTAGTTTCTCTTTCTTTTTTTGCTCAATTTCAGAATCAGTCAACAAGTCTGATTTATTGTCAAGCTCATCATCCAAGGCATTGTGCTTTTCAAACTGTTTGGCAAAGTGTGCATCCTCTTGTTTTAGTTTTGAAATAATATCTCTATACTCTTCTAACATTTTTTTAGATTTCCTTTGTGTGTATTAAAATTTCATTCTAACATTTAAGTTCTATAATCTGCATTAATTTTGACATAATCATAGCTAAGATCACATCCATAGCTAACAAAGCTTTTATCACCCATACCAAGATCACAGGTGATTTTAAAACTACTCTTTTTCATTATTTTTGTCGCTTTTTCCTCTTTTTCCTTACTTAGTACCGGTTCATCATAGGAGTAGATCAAAAGATCGTCATAGTAGATTTGTAAATGTCGTTCATCACACTCAATTTCACTTGCACCGATAGTAGAAGCGATTCTGCCCCAGTTTGGATCCTCTCCAAAGAGGGCAGTTTTAACTAAAAGTGAGTTACTTAAATTTTTACTAGCTTTTTTTGCATCCTCTACACTCTTTGCATTCTTAACTTCAAATGCCACGACTTTGTTCGCACCCTCTCCATCTTTTAAAATCATCAGTGAAAGCTCTTTTGCGATGATATTTAGAGCCTCTTTGAATGCCTCTTTGTTATATGCTTTTGAAGCCCTGTTTGCCAAAAGTATAACAGTATCATTTGTAGATGTATCTCCATCTACACTGATTGTGTTAAATGACTTATCAACTGATTCAATCAACAACTCATCCATATCCTCTTTTGGGATATTGGCATCAGTTGCTATGAAGCATAGCATTGTAGCCATAGCGGGGTTTATCATACCAGCTCCCTTGCAAACAGCTGCTATATGAAAGAACTCATCGGTACCAAGTTCAACTCTAAAGCAGATCTCTTTCTCAAAACTGTCTGTTGTCATGATAGATTTTGCGAGATTTGTAGCATTTTTTGCATCAAAATCGAACTTTTCAAAGCTTGAGATGATCTTGCTCTTATCAAGTGGCACACCAATCACACCAGTTGAACTCATGATAGGATTTTTAATGTCAAGCTCTTTTGGAAGGTGTGAGAAGATCTCTTCAATATCTTTTATTCCCCTCTCTCCTGTCATGGCATTTGCATTTTTTGCATTGACAAGCAAGAAGTTTGTCTGAAAATTTTTTGGATACTTTTTAAAGTGCACTATAGGAGCGGCTTGAAAACGGTTTTTTGTAAACACTGCACTCACATCACAAGGGTAATCAGATCTGATAAATCCAACATCGCCATTACTACTATCCGTTCTCAAACCAACATTTACACCATCGCAGTAAAAACCATTGACATTTGAAATAGATTCTTTTAAGGATATTAAATTATAACTCATTTTGTATCCTTGGTTTTTCTTGCTTTCTGACTATTTTTTTAGCCAATCTGATACTATCACTGCTTCCAATGACTAAGAGTTTGCTTCCTTGTGTGATGATTGTATCAGGTTCTGGCATTGGGAAAAAGTTATCTTTGTCATCTCTGATACCGACAATATTTATCTTTACAAATTGAGGAAGATTGATATCTTTTAGCTTTTTAAAGAGTGTCCATGAATGGCTTGGTACCTTTACCTCTTCTATATCTAAAGGAGTATCTTTTTTGTATAAAAACTGCTCTAGGATATTTTCCATCTCAGGTCTTTGAGAGATTGCAGAGATTCTTTGTGCCATCAGTTTTGTAGGTGAGATAACACTATTTGCTCCTAGTTTTTTGAGCTTTTCTATATCGCTTTTTGTTGAGGCATTTGTCATGATAAAGTATGGACGGCGTCTTTTGATCTCTTTTTCAAATAGCCTTACTGAAGCAATTATAGCGATATTATCTGGTATATTATCGCTAAGTGTGATGATTCCTTTTGCACTGGAGAGGTGAGTTTTTGCCAAAGCAACTTCAGTGTGTGGCTCCTCCTGGATGTAGTAGGGGTAGTTATACTCCTTTGCTATCTCTTCAAGTTTTGGATTTGGATCAACGACAACAAAGGGTATTTGATTCTCTCTAAATTGTCTTGTTAGCTCTATTGTATATTGATTATGGTGGCAAATGACATAGTGGTTTTTTAGCCTTGCGACATTATAAAGCATCTTTCTCTCCTTGAGTATTCGTATTAGATCACCTCTGTTTAAAACCTCGACCAAGATACCTACAGAAAATGAAAATACTCCAAATCCAAGTATAATCAAAGTGATAGTAAATATTCTTCCAGCCTGTGATATTGGAGCAATCTCTCCAAAACCGACTGTTGTAAATGTGATACCGGTTTGATAAATGGCATCCATCAGACTAAAATCATCAATGATGATATATCCGATAGCTCCAAGCATCATCATCAACACTGTTAAAATTAGAGGCAGTCTAAAGGGGGCTAATTGGGTGTAGAGTTCAGTATCTAAACTGATTTCGGGCTTTGCCCGATCTTTCCAGTGGAGGAATTTTTTTAGCTTCTTTATAAGTCGCATAAACTCCTCCTATGTAGTTTTTTACCCAAATTTGGTAATATCTAATGTAAAATTTGGGTTTATGCGTTGGCTTTCTTTCGCATAGTCCTTAACTCTTTTGCAGATATTTTAATCTTTTTTGTTGTTCCATCTTCTTGTTTGATTCTTACAGTTCTAAGATTTGGTAAAAATCTTCTTTTTGTTTTATTGTGTGCGTGAGAAACATTGTTTCCGACCATTGGTCCCTTTCCGCTAACTGAACATCTTCTTGACATCTTTATATTCCTTGAAAAAATTTGAGGCTAATTCTATCTTTTGCTTACTTAAAAAGAACTGAGCCAAGTCTGAGCATATTTGATCCAAGTTTAATAGCAAGCTCAAAATCATTGCTCATACCCATAGAACAATATTTTGCACCTTTGCTCCTTAGCTTGTCAAATACTCTGTATGTTGCTTCAAAACTCTTGGCAATTTCACTCTCATTTTCACTATGCGCTCCTATACTCATAACTCCTTTAAGAATGATATTTGGGCATTCATCGCATATTTTATGATAAAGCTCCTCTGCCTCCTCGACTTTACATCCGGCTTTGCTCTGCTCGTTTGAGGAGTTGATCTGAAGAAGCAAATTGATTTTTTTTGATTTTTTTTCAGCTCTTGTATCAAACTCCTTTGCCATCTCAAATGACTCCAATGAGTGGATTAAAAATGGATCAAGATCAATCAGAGCATTTATTTTATTGGTCTGGACTCTGCCTATATAGTGCCACTCAATCGGCAACTCAATTAGCTCTAATGATTTTGTTTTAAGATCTTGGACTCTGTTTTCTCCAAAGCTTCTTTGACCTATCTGATACATCTTTTCAATCTCTTTTGCTCCTACATATTTTGAAGCTGCTACTATCTTTATGATCCTGTGT
Source organism: Sulfurospirillum sp. (assembly GCA_003978405.1). Lineage (GTDB taxonomy): Bacteria > Campylobacterota > Campylobacteria > Campylobacterales > QNZT01 > QNZU01. The sequence goes on along the minus strand of QNZU01000090.1, from coordinate 8,111 downwards.
TCATCCGCCTCAAGTCTTGCTTTTTCAATTCTTTGCAATACTTCATCAAAATTTTTTGTGTAGTCCATCTCTATCCTTTTGAAATTCGTAAAATATCGTTATATGTTGTAAATGCCATCAAAGAGAGTAGGGCTATCCATCCTGCAACAGTCATATAGTAAAAGACCTTTTCGCTTGGAGCTCTTCTTGTTATCAATTCATATAGATTAAACATGATGTGTCCACCATCAAGGGCTGGAATTGGAAGAAGGTTCAAAACACCAAGATTAACCGAAATTAGAGCCATCAGTGCAAAAAGAGCAGTGATCCCAACTGCACTTGCTTGTGAAGTAACTTGAACAATAGATACAATTCCTCCCATATCTTTTGCAGGAACTACTCCTTGAATGAGCTTTTGGACACTTCTAACTATCAAAGTTGTAGCCCAGATAGTCTCTTTCCATGCATATTTAATTGCATCGACAAGATTGTAGTAATGCAGTGTAACAAACTCTCCAAGTGGAGCAATTCCAATCAATCTCTTTTTGATATCCTCTCCAAAGATCGATTTTGAATCTCCTATTTTTGGACTCAATTGTAACTCAATCTCCTTGTTGTCCCTTAAAATTACGACATCCAAGCTCCCCTTTGAGTGTTCTATCATATCTCCCATCTTATTCCATGTAACGACCTTTTTGCCGTTAATCTTAATGATTTTATCCTTCTTTTTTATCCCTGCAAAAAATGCCGGTGAATCTTTGCTGACTTGACCAATAGTAGGTGCAAGTCTGTCCACTCCGATAAAAGCGATTATCAGGTATAAAATGAAGGCTAAAAGTAGATTGGCAAAGGGACCAGCAAGCAAGATTATGATCTTTTGCCACGGCTTTTTAGATTGGTAGCTATCTATCTCATCACTCTTTTTACTTAGATCAAAATCATCCTGCCCCTTCATCCTCACAAATCCGCCAAGAAGCATCGGATAAAATGTATACTCAGTCTCTCCCCACTTTTTTTTCAAAAGAGGTTTTGTCCAAATGATTGGCATCCCAAGACCAAACTCTTCAACCTTGACTTTAAAAAACCTAGCTGCCAAAAAGTGTCCCCACTCATGGAAGATAATTAGTACTGATAAAACTACAATTGATACAAAAATTCCCATTACTCAATATATCCTTTTATATATCCTTTTATATATTCATACCCAGAGTATATCGTCAAAATAACCGCTAACCATAAGAGTATACTACCATAAGGCCAGTTCATAGTCAAAAAGCCTATGGCAAACATCTGTAAAACCGTCTTTGCTTTCCCTGAAAAACTAGAACTCACACTTTTTTGCTCACCAGCTGCCACTACTCTGATACCGGTAATGAAAAACTCTCTTGATAGGATCAAAAAGACCGCCCATGGATTTGCACGATCCAAAAACATCAATCCCAAAAATCCAGCAAGCATCAGTAGTTTGTCTGCAAGTGGATCTAAGATTGAGCCAAGCTTTGTGATCTGATTCCAAGATCTTGCAATATATCCATCAAAAAAGTCTGTTACTGAAGCGATGACAAAAGTAAGAGCAGCAAAATAATCAAGCCAACTTGTATGAATTGATGAAAATATATCACTATCTCTATTTACCAGCAACCAAAACATAAGTGGTGCTAGTAAAATTCTAAATGTTGCTAAAAGATTTGGCAAATTCATAACAACTCTTAGTTGGTATTAAATGTGGTACCACCTTCAATATGGATGGTTTGAGCTGTAATCCAACCAGCCTTGTCTGAGCATAAGAAAACACATGCTCCTGCTATATCTTCAGGTTGTCCTATTCTGTTAAGTGGTGAGAGATCTACAGTTTTTTGTTTTACCTCTTCGTAATTGACAAAAGCTTTTAGTGCATCTGTATCGATTGGCCCTCCGCTTACGGCATTGACACGGATATTTTTCTCTCCTAGCTCAACTGCTGCATATCTGACCATCGCTTCCACTGCTGCTTTATTGGTACCATGACCTGCATAGTTTGGAATATAGCTGATATTTCCGGTAGAACTCATCGATATAATCGATCCTCCGCCAACTTTTTCCATCCTCTTTGCCGCCTCTTGGGCTCCTACAACAAAAGCATTTACCGTTGCTGTGTAGATATTGTTTAGTCCTCTTGGTTTTAGTCTCATAAATTTACCGTATCCACCCACTACTGCTCTGCCGTAGATCATCGCATTGGAGATGAAAAAATCGACTCTGTCAAAATCTTTGTCAATCTCTAAAAATAGCTCTTTATACTTTTCAGGCTCAAGTACATTAAATGGATAGTATTTTACTTTTATATTGTAAGTTTTTTCCAAATCATCCGCTATCTCTTTTGCTGCATCTTCATTTGAGTTATATGTAAAAGCGATATTTACTCCCTCTTTGGCAAACTCATAAACGATAGCTTTACCGATCCCTTTTGTTGCTCCACTGATAACTAAAGTTTTACCTTTCATTAAAATCCTTTGATTTGATAATTTTTTAATATATTTTCAATTAATTTCATATTTTCTTTGCTTGGTTCTACCAATGGCAATCTATACTCCAAGTTTGGTACCAATCCTGCAATATGCATTGCTGCTTTGATCGGTATAGGGTTACTTTCACAAAACAGAATCTTATTTAGAGGATAGAGTTTATCATTTATCTCTTTAGCTTTTGTAAAATCACCTTTTAGTGCTAAGTGAACCATTTGACTCTTCTGATCTGGGAGTAGGTTTGCAGTAACTGAGGTGATCCCTTTTCCACCGTTTGCGAGGATTGGATAATCTATAGCATCATCTCCACTTAAAAGCACCAAATCACTCTCTCTTGAGAGCAGTTCAACACATCTTTCAATCGATCCGGTTGCCTCTTTAATACCATAGATATTTTTTATATCTCTAAAGAGTCTTATTACAGTATCGGAGTTGATATCCACTCCTGTTCTTCCCGGAACATTATAGAGCATCACGGGTATCTCAACAGCCTCTGCTATAGCTTTGTAGTGTTGGTATAGACCCTCTTGAGAGGGTTTGTTGTAGTATGGAGAGACTGAAAAAATAGCATCAACTCCACATATCTGGGCATGTTTTGCTATATCGATAGCCTCATGAGTGGCATTGCTTCCGGCACCTGCTAAGACTTTTGTGTTGCTTCCTTTGCAAATCTCTACTGCTATCTCGATACACTCTTTGTGTTCATTGTGGCTCAAAGTGGCACTCTCTCCTGTGGTACCAACCGGACACACAGCATCAATACCATTATCTATCTGCCTTTTTATCAGTTTGGCATAAGTTTCTTGATCTATTTTACCATTTTTAAATGGTGTGATTATAGCGGTTGTTGCACCCTGTGGTAAACTCATTTATCATCCTTTTTGAGTATCAAAATTGTTTGATTATCTTTTGTAAAATACTTTTTTGCAACCTCTTGAATTGTTTTTGGAGTCAACTTTTTAAATCTATTCTCATACTCAAGCAGAGGTTTTATATCTCCTCTTGCAAGATAGCTTCCAAAAATAGAGACTACATTTCTGGAGTTTTCCAACTGATATATTAGATCAGCCTTTGCATTTATCATAACCTTTTCTAACTCTTTTTGAGATATTAGAGTTGTTTTTAATCTCTCTATCTCTTCTTCTATCTCCTTTTCTACATCTTCAGCATTGATGCCTGGATTGCAGACTCCAAGAAAGAGAAAGACTCCCGGGTCTTTATTCTCCATGTTGTATGCACTTATAGAGTTTAGAAGTCTCTTTTTATCGATAAGTTTAGAGTTTAATCTTGAGCTTTTGCCACTTGTAAGTATATCACTGATAGCCGTTAGTGCTACTTGATCTTCACTTTGAAAATTGGGTATATGATAAGCGATTGCCAACATCTGGACTTGGCTCTCTTTATGGATTATGATCCTTTTTTGACCATCTTGTTTTGGCTCAACTTGGTGAGGAGTTGGAATCTTTTCAACTTTATTTTCTATTTTTCCAAATTTATCCTCAGCCTCTTTGAAAACCTCATCTTTGTCAATATCTCCGGCAACGATTAAAACTGCATTTTTTGGCTGATAGTAAGTCTTGTGGAAATTTTTTATATCCTCAATAGTCCAATGCTTTATATCCTCAACAAAACCGATAGGTGTCCAGTGGTATGAGTGGTAGAGATATAGGTTGTTAAACAGCCTAAAATATAGGTATCCCATAGGAGAGTTGTCTGTCCTCCATCTTCTCTCCTCCAAAACAACATCTCGTTCTGGTTGAAACTCTTCATCTTTTAGATTTAGATTTTGCATCAACTCTGCAAATAGCTCAAGAGATTTTGAGAGGTTTTTTGATGAAGAGGTGATGAAGTATTGGGTGTAGTCAAATCCAGTAGAGGCATTATTTACCCCTCCAAAACCTTTGATTATCTCATCAAACTCTCCGGCTTTTAGATGTTTGGTCGATTTGAAATTGAGATGTTCAAGCATATGGGCTATTCCGCTTTTGCCCATCATTTCGTTTCTGCTACCCACTTTGTAGAAGATGTCGGTTGTGATGACATCTGAATTGTTTCTCATTGGTATCACAACCACTTCCAAACCGTTTTTTAAAGTTTTAGTATAATATTTTGGCAATAGATCAGCCATTAATGCTCCTGTGATAAATATAGTAGTTAAAATTAGTTTTTTCATCTTAAATCAGCTCCTATGGCTTCACTGATATGGTTGTAACCATCTTTTTTTAAAAGTTCACTCATCCCTTTATTAATCTTGTAAGCCAGAGAGGGACCTTTGAAAATAAGAGCTGAAAAAATCTGCACTAAACTCGCTCCGGCTCTTACTCTTTTATAAGCTTCTTGAGATGAGTCAATACCTCCAACAGAAATCAAAGTGGTATCTTTGTAAAACTCTTGTGCTATCTCTTTAAAGAGTTTATAACTTTTTTTCTTCAAAACCTCTCCGCTTAATCCTCCAAAATTTTTCGCATCTTTTAATAGTGAATAATCAATCGTGGTATTTGTAGCGATGATCCCATCAGCTTTATACTTTAGTGCACTCTCACAGAGACTGATAGCACTTTTTGGGCTAAGATCAGGTGCAATTTTCAATAAAACAGGTTTTTGTGTTTTTGATTTTGCCAGGGTAAAAATTTCTTTGATGAACTTCTCATTTTGCAAATCTCTAAGACCTGGAGTATTTGGTGAGGAGATATTGATAACAAGATAGTCACAAATCGTATCAAAAGCGACTATCAACTTCTCATAATCTTTAATCGCATCTTTTTGAGATGTATTTTTGTTTTTGCCGATGTTCGCACCAAGTGGGATTTTGTATGGATATAGCTCTTTTACTCTTTTTTGAATCTTTTGCATACCGTCATTGTTAAATCCCATCGCATTTTGTATGGAGTTTTGTTCTGGGTAGCGAAAGAGTCTTGGTTTTGGATTTCCCTCTTGGGGAAGCGGTGTGAAAGTCCCAAACTCAACATACCCAAATCCCAAAGAGGCAAGAAGTGGTACCATTGTGGCATTTTTATCAAATCCCGCACCTATACCGACTGGATTTTTAAATGTGGTACCAAATATATGCTGGGTTAAAATTTTCTCATTAAACTGATATTTTGATGAGAGGATATTTTGTATAGTAACAGAAGGATTTACAAGATATTGCGATAGCAGATCGATTAAATGGTGGGCATTTTCAGGATCAAGCTTAAAAATAAATCTTTTGAGAGTCTCGTATTGCATAATACCCCATATGTTTTTTCAGATATTATACAAAAAGAAAGTTAAGGGCATCTCTAAAAATTCAACCTATACATACACAATCGGGCTAACTAAGACTCTTTTCAATCTTTTTTAGTATTTTTTTAGTCTTTTTGATATATCTTTTAATTTCTTTATTATCAACTTTGTTTATAAATCCGTTGTTGAGTGATTTTAACTCTTCAAGCTCTAATAATAACTTATCTTTTTCATCTTCAAGGGCTTTTAGTTCATTGTGTAGTATAGAGTTTTCATTTTCAAGATATTGATACTCAGCAATCTCCTCTTTTAGATTGTTGTTCTCCATCTCCAACTCTTTTAAAACAGAGCTTTTTGGACCATTTTTTTCACACTCTTCGAGATCCATAGTTTTGATAAGTAGATCTTTTTGTGTCTGTTGTAGCTCTTTTTGAAGCATATTTATCTCTTCATCTTTTATGATGATATCGTTTAAAGATTGATTTAGTTCTGCTTTTTGAAGTCCATATTCATCTTGCAAAAGATTATATTTTTCATTTAATTTTTCATTTTTTATCAGTGATGATAGTATCCATCCAAACAAAAAACCAAATGCTCCTGCAGCTATCAGGCACATAATAAATTTACTTATCATCCACAACATCAATATCTCCTCTCTTTCAGGTCAATTACCACATTTTCATCCAATTGGTTTTTGAGAATTTTTATATCTTTTTTATTGACACTTTTTTTAATCAGTATCTTTTTTATTTTATGGGCAAAATCCAGATTTTTTGTATGAATTACTACAAATCTCTCTTTTGCAATACCATATTTGTAAGCTATTTTGTTAAGGTCGTTATTTGATCTGTTGTTAAAAATATTGTTTAACTCATAACTATTTAGGTTGATCTTATCAATAAGTAGTATCTTCTTGACTCTTTTTTGGCTCTTAAGAGTTTTTTTGTATTTATGTTTTTTGAGTTTTGTTTTAGGTTTATCTTTTTTATGAGGTATCTCTTTTTTGATTAGACTGTTTTTACTTTGATTTGTCTCATTGTTTTCACTTGTTTTTACTGCTGTTTGTTTAGTAGATACTTTAGGTTTGGTTTGTAAAACAGGCTCAAAATGAAGTATATCTTTACTTAGACTTTGATTCTTCTTTTTATCTGGAGTTTTAGTTTTTTGAATAGGTTTGGTTTCGTTTATCTCTTCTATATTGATGATTTGTGTGAACTCTTGTTCACTATTTTGATCTTGACTTTGATTGTTATCGATATATACTGGTTGTAGATTTGATATTTGTGGGTTTAGATCATCTAAATGGATAGTTACACAATATGTGATAAAAAGTAGGCCAAAAAAAGATCCCAGCCATAAAAAATTTTTACTATCAATCATAAAGTGTTTGCTCCAATTTAGTTTAAACTTTAAATTTATATTACCTTTTGAAGCTTATAATACACAAAAACTTTACTTTTGTAAACCTTTTAGCTCTAAAAAATGGTTGCAGTGTTTCAAAAGTTCACTCATTTTCCCAATGCACTTAACTTTTCCATTTTTTAATACAACTATTTTATCTGCATTTTCAATTGTTTTTAATCTGTGAGCGATGATAAATGTGATTTTGTCTTTGGATATCTCTTGTAGTGCTTCAACGATAATACTTTCGCTATTGTTATCCAAAGCACTTGTAGCCTCATCAAATATTAAAATTTTTGGATCTTTGTATATAGCTCTTGCGATTGCGATTCTCTGTCTCTGTCCACCTGATAGATTGGTACCAAACTCATCTATTTTTGTATCAATGCCATTTGGCAACTCTTTGACAAAATCCCAAGCATTTGCTTTTTTTAATGCTTTGATGACTCTCTCTTTATCAATCTTGTATCCATAAGCTACATTTGCCGCTACTGTGTCATTAAAGATGTAGACTCTTTGGGTAACTATGGATATATTCTCTCTAACTGATCGGATATCAAGATCATTTAGATCATGCCCATTAAATCTTATATGACCATCTGTTGGCTCATAGAGTCTTAGGATTAAGTTTGCAATAGAGCTTTTCCCACCACCGCTATTTCCTACAAGAGCAATTTTTTCACCTTTTTTCACTTCAAAAGTGATCCCTTTTAATGCCTCTTTATCGCCATAAGAGAGTTTGACATCTTCAAACGATATGCTATTGATTTGAAAATCTATCTCTTTTCCTCCACAGCTTTCCAAATTTTGCTCATCGCTCTCAATCAAAGAGAAGATCCTCTCACTAGCTGCCACAGCATCTTGCATAGAGTTGTAGAGTTTTGATACTCTTTTTACAGGTGTATAGAGCATAAAAAGTGCAGCTAAAAATGAGAAGAAACTTCCCACACTAATAGAACCATTGATAACTTCATGCCCTCCATATATGATAACAAGAGCAAT
>QNZU01000016.1 GCA_003978405.1 Sulfurospirillum sp. | reverse complement strand
GCTATATCTTCACATTCATCATGCTTGTCTGAACCTATGCTCTTTTTCCAAAACAAATCACCTTTTGGATCTGTTTTCATAATAAAGATATCCGAACCTTCATAATCCGTATGGTCCATTGATGTATAACCACACAGATAGAGGTTGTTTTGCTTATCTATCGTGATTGCATGAGCCTCTTTTGAGTCTGACAGATCATAAGTTTTAGTCCATATAAATGTGCCATTGTCATCAAGTTTGGTAAGTGTGATTTTGCCTATGTTATTTCTAATCTTTGCTCCTGCTAGATAGAAGTTTCCCTCTTTATCTCTCACACTATCATTTGGACTGCCTCCATCATTGGTTCCAAAGTTTTTAACCCATGCTTCAGTGTGTTTTATCGTTTTTGTATGTTGAGCTTTTTCAATGTTGTCATCTCTTGATGTATTATCACATGCTTGAAAAAGAAGGACTGGTACCAATAAAAATAGATTTTTTACCATCATAATTCTCCCGTTTATTTGTAAGTTCTTAGAGCTAAAGTTTCAGTAAACATCGTCATTTAAATAGATATCTTTATAGAGGTGCCTTTAACTAGACTTATGCCTTTTAAAATAGAAAAGGGTTATCTTCTCTCTATTAAAAAAACACTACTCTAACGGTGCAACTGAATCAGTACCAATATCTATAATTTTTAAGCCACCATCATTATCAGCCACATATGCTTTGGTACCATCTGATGAAAGTGTTACATCTTGTGCATATTTAGTATTAATTGAGCCAAGCAATGCAGGACTCTCAGGTGTCGTTATATCTATGATTTTTAACCCACTATAACAATCAGCTACATATGCTTTAGTACCATCTGACGAAAGTGTCACATCTTGTGCATAATCAGTATCAATTGAGCCAAGCAGTGTAGAACTTTCAGGTGTCGTTATATCTATGATTTTTAATCCAGCATCATAATCAGCTACATATGCTTTGGTACTATCTGACGAGAGTGTTATACCTTGTGCTTCATCATCCGTATCAATAAAGTCAAGTAGTGTAGGACTCTCAGGTATCGTTATATCTATGATTTTTAAGCCTCTAGAATAATCAGCTACATATGCTTTAGTACCATCTGATGAAATTGTTATATCTTGTGCTTTATAAGTTTTAATTGAACCAAGTAGTTTTGGTGTTTTGGGTGTCGTTATATCTATGATTTTTAAGCCACTATAATCATCAGCCACATACGCTTTGGTACCATCTAATGAAATTGCTACACTTTGTGCATAATCAGTATTAATTGAACCAAGTAGTTTTGGTGTTTTGGGTGTCGTTATATCTATGATTTTTAAGCCACTAGCATAATCAACTACATATGCTTTGGTACCATCTGATGAAAGTGTTACATCTTTTGCTTCATTAAGATTAATTGTACCAAGTAGTTTTGGTGTTTTGGGTGTCGTTATATCTATAATTTTCAAACCTTCCTTAAGATCAGCCACATATGCTTTAGTGCCATCTGATGATAATGTTACACCATATGCATATTTAGATTCAATTGAGCCTATCAATTTAGGATTAACACCATATCCATCTTTTCCATTGTGAATATCATCAACTATCTTATCGAACTTCTCTTTCCACTCCTCTTTTAAAGCATCTTTATCGATAAGTGGATCAAAAGACAAGATATCTTTTGCGTTGATATTTCCATCATTGTTTATATCAAGGGCTAGTATAGTTTGTGCTTGTGAATTGAGGGTACTTTTTAAATCAAAAAAGTTATTTTTAATATCGTCAATTGATTTAATATATAGCATTTCCGAAAGTGCTGTGATTTTCAAGACATCATTATCCATCTTTTTAAGCCATTCACCTAGAACAATTGCTCTCATAGCACCTTTTGTTTTGGTAGCATTTTCGTCTTCGACTCCATCGTTGTTGGCATCGATATCTTCTCCATCTGTGACTTGGTATATGTAGTAGGCTTTATCTTCCAACTCATCTGAGTGTGTATCAAATCTTCCTGCACTCTCTATACCACCACCGCTAGTCGTCTCAGTAAAGAGCTTGGTGTATGTGCCATCATTGTTTATCTTGAAAATTTTGACTGTGGCATTTCTCTCAAGTCCCAGTTGTGCCACACCTCTAACACTTGGATCTGTATCGTTTACATATATCGTGACATCTTTTTCGTCACTTACTCCTGCTGGACTGGTAGCTTTGACTTTGAGAGAGATACTCTTTTTGTCTACGGGGATAGTTGTGGCTGTTTTGATTACACCATCTTTGTCAATGGTAAAGAGATTGGCATCTGCACCGCTTAGTGTCATCTGTGTTATTTCACTGTCTCCTTTGTTTACGATGACATTTCCTACGACACTGTTTGCCAGAACCGTGCCACTGATGGTAAGTTTGGTATTGGTGATCGTCGGCTTGACATCTGGAACATTTGTCACTTTGATGTGAAGTGTTTTTTCTATAGTATGGCCCTGTGCATCTTTGATAGATAATACAACTTTATAAGTGTTGTCATATTGTTTTTCATTATCATTAGAAGAATTTGATGATTTATAATCATCTGCTGGATTTTCGAAATCAGTAGTATCTTTAAATCTAAGTTTATTATATCTATCTATAGTGAACCTACTATTATCCGAATAATAATAATTAGTAAAACTAAAAGTAATTGGCTCAGCATCTATCGATGATTCTGCTATAAGCTGTGTTACTACTTCTTCACCTTCTGGGACTTCTATATCAAGTGGTGTTAAAAATGAAATCTGTTTGGCTTTGGAATTTTTCTCAGCCTTTGATGATTTATCTGGAATTTCATCTCCATATGATCGATCACCAGAAGAGTCACCCCCTACACAACCAGTAAATAACACCGTAGATACAACTATTGATAAAGCTACTTTTGTGCTTTTTTTCATCATAAGCCTTTTTTTTAATATGAATGTGACTGTATAATCGGAAGTTATAAAAATTTTTTTAGTTGTTATATATAGATAATTATGAGTATGTTTTTGATAGTTTGTATTACTATTTTATACTTTTGAAGTCTTTTAGAGGTTGATATGGTTTTGAGCAATTTAACCCTGTATTACAGAGTTAAATTACTTTTTAAACAGATTTTTTACTGCTTTGATGATAGTAAATTCTGAGCTATTTGAAGTAGTATCATAAGCGTCTGAGAATGTTCTGTTTTCATTTACAGAGCTGTCAAGAGATTTGAATCTCTCTTCTTGTTTTTTTAGTAGATCTTTAAATCTTCTTATCTCATTCTCTTTTGCTTCAAGAATCGATTCTAACTCTTTTAGTTTTCCACTCTCTATATCATTATCATTGGTCTTTATCTCTGTTCTTAGATCGTTAAATTCACTCTCAATCTCTTGGATTTTTTTCTGTTTTTGAGTCATAGCCTGTTCTGACTCTTTTAGTTTGTTTTCAAGTTGCAGGGCTTTGGCACTTTTCTCATTTAATACCTGTTCAAGCTCTGCTATTTTTGACTGGTATCTTCTGTTTTCTTCTTTTAGATCATCAAACTCTTTGGATTTAGAGTCTTCTTCGCTTTGGAGATTATCTATCTCCTCTCTTAAGGCACTGTAATCATGCTCTAGTTCTGCTATTTTTTTGATCTTTTCTTCATACTTACCTTTTAGGTTTTCTAACTCTTCTTCATATTGTGAGTGAGTTTTTTGAACTTGCAAAAACTCTTTTTTCTTGTTGTCAAGGTCTGATTTTACACTTAAGAGATCATTTTTCTGTCTGGCTACTATCTCTTTTAGTTCTTCTAGTTCGACATCTTTGGATTGGGATTCATTTTTGTATTTTTTGTGTAAATCTTGTTCTCTTGTAAGCTTTGTTCTTAAAGTATCTACTACACTATTCTTTTGAGACAATACAAGACTAAGATCATCTATCTGTTCTAAATATTTTTTCTTTGATATTGCTCTGCTGATTAGATATCCAAAAACAAATCCGATTAAAAGTGCCACCAACAAACAAATCAACATTTTTATTACCAACTCTTCCATACTCATAATTATCTCTCCCTAATCTTAATATCTATTCTATTGTTTATCTCATCATAAGGGTCAGCGACAAAATCACTCGCTCCCTTGCCTATTGACCTTAAAATGCTTGAACTGATCCCTTTGTTTATCAAATATCTTCTGATGCTGTCTGCTTTTCTTTGGGATAAGACTCTTGCATAGGTGTTATTTTCCTGCTTTGCCGAATATGCGATGATATCCACTTTGATATTTTTTGTCTTTTTTATAATATCTGCGATTTTATTTAGTGTATTTTCACTCTCTTTGCTAATACTCCTACCATCTTGAGCAAACTCTATTGGCTCTACCAGTAAAAGATCACTGATTCTATAACCTGCTTCTTGCGAATCTATGTGTTTTGGAATGATAAAAACATCATTTACTCTTACATCTTTTGTTTTAACTACCTTTGCTTTTGGAGCTTGTTTTACCTTTTTTACTACTTTTTTTATCTCTTGTTTATTTGTAACAGGATCTTTTATCTTTGTTATTTTCACCGGTTTTGCTTTGACTGGTGTTGGCTTTGTTTTTTGTATCTTTTTTGGTTCAGATTTGATAATCGCTTTGTTTTCGATCACCTCTTTTTTTACGATATGTTTGACTTTTTGCTTCTTTTTTGTGTGAGCATTGTTAAGATGTAGATTATTTACCAATGTATAGTTTCCATCAGCAAATGGTTTACATTTGTCTAAGATATCATCAATATCTTTTTGTTTTTCAAAATTTCCACTTAATACCAGCATATTGTTTTCAAGAGAAAAACTAAAATGATCTGCATTGCTTTCAATTGATCTGTTAATCAACTCTATCACTTCTGAAGCATATGCAAACTCTTTGATATTATCAAAATACTTTATGCTTTTGATACATCCATCACCATCACACATAGCATTGATTGATTTTACAATCTTTGAATCTGCATCTTTTTTTGACAAAATTGCAGCGATTTTGCTTTTTTTGTCGGAAATATAGGCAAAGGATGGATTTTTTAACTCTTTGACTGGGATAGGTTTTTCTGACTTGGCAATCAGTTCATTTGGTACCATTTCCTTATCTGTATGTATGGAGTTATAGAATTGATCTTTTTTTGTTTCTATACACCAATAGATAAAGAGTGAACTTGTTGCGATGCCAAGTAATGCAAGTGATTTGACTCCCATCTGTTCTCCTTAAAAATATTTGATTATTCTATCTCAAATAAGTTAAAATTAAGGATAATAAACAGATGGTAAAATACTCTTTAAGATTATTGACAGCTTAAACACTCAAAACTTCTATCAGCCACATCACTTTTCTCTTCTGGAGATTGGCTTCTTAGATAGTAAGTTGATTTTAGACCAAACTTCCAGGCATTCATATATATCTCATTCAATGCCCTTCCACTCGCTTTGTCTAGTGTCATAAAGATATTGAGGCTTTGTCCTTGATCTATCCATTTTTGCCTGATTGCCGCAGCTTTAATCAATAGATTTTGATCCAAATCGTATGCCGGTGTATAGTACTGCCAAGTATCGGCATCTAGTTTTGGAGCTACCACAGGAATTAGTCCACTTAAATTCTCTTCAAACCATTTTCTTTTATATATAGGCTCAATAGCCTGAGTGGTACCAACCAAAATAGATATCGAACTTGTAGGTGCAATAGCCATAAGATAGCCGTTTCTCATACCATCTTTTTTCACCTTCTCTTTTAGTTTTTGCCAATCATAAGTGTATCCAAACAGTCCACCACGGTCAACGAGCTTTTTAGCCTCTTCGTTTGCCACATCGATTGGGAAGATTCCTTTGCTCCAGTTTGATCCCTCAAACTCCTCATATTTACCCTTCTCGATTGCCAGATTTGATGAAGCCAAAATCGCATTGTAGCTTACCGCTTCCATGATCTCATCAATTTTGTGAAAATGCTCATGGCTTCCCCAGTGGATCTTCTCTTGTGCAAGCATTTGAGCCTCACCCATCACTCCAAGTCCTATCGCTCTTGTTTGGAGGTTTGTCTCTTTTACTTTGTCTAGTGGATAGAAGTTTAGATCTATGACATTATCTAGCATTCTGATTGCTATTGGCATCACCCTTTCGATATCCTCTTTTGTATTTATCTTTGAGAGGTTGATACTTGCAAGGTTGCAGACTGCTGTTTTACCGTTAGATTTTTCTTTCTCTACTATGTAGATAGGCTTTTGGTCTATCGTATCAAGAGCAGTAATTTTCTTGGCTTTTTTGACAACACCGCTGTCAACTTTGACATCTTCATCTTCTTCATAGAGTCTATTGGTACCATCAAAAAACTTCACATTGATTTTATAGTGGTTTGGTTCGGTATTTTGGAAAATTTCGGTACATAGATTCGAACTTCTGATGATGCCATCATGTGCATTTGGATTTGCCTTGTTTGCATTGTCTTTAAAACAAAGGAATGGATTTCCTGTCTCAAAATAACTAAGCAATACCTTTTTCCAAAGCTCTTTTGCAGAGACTATCTCTTTTGTGATGTTTTCATCATTTTCATACTCAAGGTATCTTTTTTCAAACTCTTCTCCAAAAACCTCAGTAAGATCAGGTGTATCAAGAGGATCAAAAAGTGTCCATGTTGCATCTTCAGCGACTCTTTTCATAAACAGATCGTTGATCCAAAGAGCAGGGAAGAGATCGTGAGCTCTTCTTCTCTCCTCTCCAGAGTTTTTCTTTAGATCTAGAAAATCTAGTATATCTATATGCCAAGGTTCAAGATAAACGGCTATTGCTCCTTTTCTAGTCCCTAGTTGATCTACGGCTATGGCTATATCGTTTGTGATTTTCAAAAATGGTACTATTCCGCCGGCTGCATTTTTGTGTCCGTCTATCGAGCTTCCGATACCTCTGACTCTTGACCAGTCCCAGCCGATACCGCCACCAAACTTGCTCAAAAGTGCCATCTCTTTGTATCCGTCAAATATTCCCTCTATATTATCGGGAGTACTTCCGATATAACAAGAGCTTAGCTGATGTCTAGGGGTTCTTGCATTTGAAAGAGTAGGGGTTGCAAGCATCACTTCAAACTTGGAGATAAGATCATAAAATCTCTTTGCCCAGTCTTGACGATTGAACTCATTTTGAGCTAAAAACATAGCTATTGCCATAAACATATGTTGAGGCAGTTCGATAGGGTTGTTGTTTTTATCCTTTAGCAGATATCTATCATATAGTGTTCTAATACCAAGATATGTAAACTGCATATCTCTCTCTGGTTTTATGTGCTTATCCAAATCTTCAAGATCATACTTCTCTTTGAGTCCTTTTACGATCCTGCCCTCTTCTTCACCTCTTTCAAAATACTCTTTAAGTGTAGTGTAACCTGTAAATCTGCTCACTTTGTGGTAAAGATCATACAAAAATAGTCTCGCCGCAACATAAGTCCAATCAGGTCTATCAACATCTATCTTGTCAACTGCTGTTTTGATCAAGGTCTGTTGAATCTCTTCGGTAGAGATTTTGTCACGAAACTGAATGTGTGCATCAAGTTCAAGCTCACTTTGGCTCACATTTTCCAATCCCTCAACTGATTCACATGTATATTTTTGAATCTTTGTAATATCTAATGGTTCAATTCGTCCGTTTCTTTTTATAACTGTTATCATTTTGCTTGTCATTATTTAAAAACCCTTTTAAAGATATTGTCAACATTTTTAGTGTAGTAACTGTAATCAAAACAGTTCCTAATCTCCTCTTCACTCATCTTTTCTCTAAGCTCTTCATCCTCTAATAGATACTGCAAATAAAGGCTCTCTCCTTTTTCGTTTAGTGCAGGTTTGCCCTGCTGGAGATCGTTCCATACCTTCATCGCATTTCTTTGGACTATCTTGTATGCATTTTCACGGGAAACATTTTTGAGAGGAAGCTCCAATAATACCCTTTGAGAAAATACAAGTCCACCTGTAAGATTTAGATTTTTCATCATATTTTCTGGATATACAAGTAGCTTTTCTATCACACCTTTTAGTCTGTTTAGCATAAAGTCTGTCGTGATAAACCCATCTGGCAGTGTAAATCTCTCTACACTTGAGTGTGAGATATCTCTCTCATGCCACAAAGCGACATTCTCCATGCTCGGTAGGGCATAACTTCTAATCATCCTGCAAAGTCCCGTCACATTTTCTGTTAGAACCGGATTTCTTTTGTGAGGCATTGCTGAGCTTCCTTTTTGCCCCTTGCTAAAATACTCCTCCGCTTCATAGACTTCTGTTCTTTGATAGTGCCTTATGGCTACCGCTATCTTCTCACAGCTTGAAGCCAAGAGTGCAAGAGCATTCATCAAGTTTGCATATCTGTCTCGTTGGATGACTTGATTTGAGACGGGAGCTGGTTTGAGATTTAGCTCTTCACATACTAACTCTTCAAGCTCCATTGGTGAGTGAGCAAAATTTCCCATCGCTCCGCTTATCTGACCTACTGAGATAAATTCCAAAGCTTGATTTAGATTTTGCAGGTTTCTGTTTATCTCATCATACCAGACAGCCAGTACCAGACCAAATGTGATAGGCTCTCCGTGTATTCCGTGACTTCTACCTACCATCAGGGTATATTTGTGTTCTTCGGCTCTTTTTTTGATAGCATCCATCAAAGCCTGGACATCTTCGATGATGAGATTAAGCGAATCTCTCATCTGAAGAGCTACAGCAGTATCGATACAATCAGAACTGGTCATTCCATAGTGCATCCACCTGCTCTCTTCACCCAAGCTCTCACTCACTGATGTCAGAAATGCGATCAAATCGTGTTTTGTCTCTCTTTCAATTTCATCAATTCTGTTTACATCAAACTTTGCATTTTTTAAGATAAGTTCACAATCCTCTTTTGGTACCAATCCAAGTTTGCTCCATGCTTTTACCGCGGCTTTTTCTACTTGAAGCCAAGCATCATACTTTGCTTGAACAGTCCATTTATCAGCCATTTCTGGACGGGAGTATCTTTCTACCATTTTACTTAAAACCTTTTGATATTTTTGCTACAATAACTGAGTCTTCTGATTTTCTTCTTGCTCTCAAACGGCTTCATGGTGGGTACCCCAAAATTTCTGCGAAATTTTGACCCTTCCGTCGCAGAGGTTGTTCGATCAAGAAGAAAATCATAAGACTCAATTTAATATTTTATAGAGATTGTATCAAAATCAATTTATAAATTTGTCATATAGGATTTAAATTTGTCATATAAAAAAAAGAAGTTTAAAATCAAAAGAAAAGTAAAAGCTTTTAGATTTTTGATGGATAATTTTGATCTTTCTATGAGAGAGGCTCAGAGGTGGATAGATAAGGGCAGAATCCTGATTGACGGTAAACCTCTTAGAAAAAAATCTGCATTTTTAGATGATGAATTTGAAGTGATATATTTTCACACCTACTCTAAAAATCTCCTTCCAATCTTCGAAACCAAGGACTTTGCGATATATGACAAACCAAGTGGGGTACTCATACATCCATCAAACAGACTCACATCCTATTCACTCACACATGAGATAAAGCACAGATTTGGCAAAGATGCCAATATCACTCATAGATTAGACAAGGAGACGAGTGGTATTGTAATCGTATCGAAAAACAAAAAGAGTGAAAAAGAGATAAAATCACTTTTTGAGGATAGAAAAGTCAAAAAAACTTATCTATGCTATGTAAATGGAAATATTAAGGAAACTTTTATAATAGACGAACCAATTTTAAAAAATAGATGCTTTGAGGAGATCAAACTAAAGGTTAAAATAGACAAAAATGGAAAGAGTGCAGTAACAGAGTTTAAACCCTTATCATATGATCCTATAAAAAACATAACCCTACTCCAAGCAATACCACATACTGGAAGACAACATCAGATAAGAGTTCACCTTTTTCATGCTGGTTTTCCAATCATCGGTGATCCTATCTATGGAGTTGATACACAAATAGCAGATGATTATCTAAACAAAAGACTCTCAGATGAAGAGAGATTGAAACTGACCGGAGCAAATAGACTAATGTTACATGCAAATTCAGTTGAGTTTTTTTATAGAAATAGATTTAAAATAGTTTCAAAAGAGAGTTTTATTTTTTAGAATCTTTATTATTTTTATTCTCATCAAAAATAGCGACTTTTAAGAAATAAAAGAGTCCTACAGCAAATGTTCCAAATACTATAACCAACATACTATCATCAAGCAGTGTCATTTTCTGTCTTCTCCTTTAGCTGACCACAAGCGGCTGATATATCTAGCCCTTTTGATTGTCGAATGGTGCATATTACTCCGTGTTTGTTTAGATACTCTTTAAACTCTTGCATTTTTTTATCGCTTGGTCTTTTAAACTCTGATCCTGGATATGGATTGAAATAGATGAGATTTACTTTGGCTTTGATACCGTGTAGGAGTTTTACCAGTTTTTTTGCTGAATGCATATCATCATTTAATCCACCCATTACTAGATACTCAAACATCACCCTCTTTCGTTGATCTATTGGAAATGCTTTGACTGCATCTATGACTGATCTGATATTGTAGGCTTTGTTGATCGGCATCAGCTTTTCTCTAAGCTCATCATCGACTGCATGAAGCGATATAGCAAGTAATACTCCTAGATTTAACTCCCCGAGTTTTTTGATCTGTGAACTTAACCCTGATGTAGAGATGGTTTGTCTTCTCATACCTATATTTAATCCATCTTTTTCGTTAAATATCCTGATAGCTTTTACAACATTTTCTAAATTGTCAAGAGGTTCACCCATACCCATATAGACGATATTGACTGCTTTATTGTTTGGAATGTTATTATCTTTTTTGAGCCACAAGACTTGAGCTACAATCTCCCCTGCACTCAAATCTCTCTTAAATCCTCCCTTTGCAGTCAAGCAAAATGAACACCCTATTTTGCATCCAACTTGAGATGATACACAGATAGTCCATTTTGCCTCTTGGATAACTTTTCCTTCAATATCTCTTTTCTCTTTTTTCATAGGTAGTAAGACAGTTTCGAGTGTATAGTTATCACTGGTACCAAATAGATACTTTTTACTCATATCGCTACTTTGTTCCACTTTTACTATATCAAGAGGATTTAAAAGATATTCATCTTTTAGCTCATTTAACATCTCTTTTGGGAGATTTTTCATATCTTCAAAACTATCTACATATTTGGTATATGTCCAGTTAAATATCTGTTTTGCTCTAAATGATGGTTTTACTTTAGATGACAACTCTTCTAGTGTGTAGTCTAATATTGATGGTTTCAATTCCTATCCTTTTATGAACTCTTCAAGTAAGTTTTTTGCTTTGTTGTGGTTTTTTAGAAACTCTTTATGTGCATCTTTGTTACAATAATTCGTCACAACAAATATCCCTTTGGCTTTGATATTATACCTTTTAGCTACTCTAAGTACTGAATAAAACTCCATATTTTCTAACGATATTCCTTGTTTTATATACATCTTCGATATTTTTGAGTCTGTTGTGATATAGTTGCTTGAGTTTACAATCGGCTCTGTTTCATGTGAAACTATTTGGTTTTGGATAGGTGAATATGAAGTATCCAACAAAAGTGAGTGTTCTATCTGTGATGATGAAGCAGAAGTTACAATATCAAATATCTCATAATCACCATAACTTCCAGCAGTACCAATGAAAGTAATTTCAATAGGATTAGAGTTCAATATAAGATCAGTAAGACTTATAGCAGATTCTATCAAACCTATACCAATTGGCTTTGCAAAATCAAAACTCTCTATATCACCAGCACACACAATCATTTGCAATCAATCTCAAGTGTTTCTAAGAGCTTTATCTTTTGAAAATTCTGTTCTGGCGCTGCAATAGACTCAGATCTAACAGTAGCATAATCTCTAGCCATTGGCATAGGAGAAGAGCCAGATGGGAAGATATTGACCACTTTTATTTCGCAACTTTTTGCCAATTGAGAACTAAGTGTGTTTGCATAATTTATAGACCATTTTATAGCAGATAAGCGAAGTTCATCATAATGGTTGGTAGATTGTTTATCGCTTAGTTTCCAGTGTATAGATTGGATAGAGATATCTACATTGTGTTTGAATTGATTTTTCTTTTCTAGCTTATATAAAAATGCAGTTAAATCATTGGGGTTAGGGGAGGTTATAGTATAATTCATATTTCCTCTATAACCATTACTATATCTACGACCTTTCTCAAACCGATAATTTGGAAAAACTGTATATTGTCCGCCTTTAATATCTACTTCTTTGAATCCTTTGATAAAATCACTATAAGTAGTAAGAGTTTCTAAAACTCTCTTTTCTGAAGTATCATTTATAGTGATAGAAATATCTGCACTTAAAAGATCAGGCATCAATTCAAGTTCAAAAACTTTATCAAATTTCAATTCAAAAGAGTAGGCTGTGTTTAAAACAAAAAGAAATAAAAATATAATCTTCATACTAAATCCTTACTGGTATATTTTCGTTTAACAAATAGTGTTTTAGATCCATGATATCAATCTCTTTAAAATGAAATATACTAGCAGCCAAAGCCGCATCTGCATGACCTTTTAAAAAAGCATCTTTGATATGCTCTTTGGTACCAGCACCACCACTTGCAATAACAGGAATATCAACTATAGAAGATATAGCAAAATTCAATTCATTATCAAATCCTGCTTTGGTACCATCTGCATCCATAGAGGTGAGCAAAATCTCCCCTGCTCCTCTCTCATATGCCTCTTTTGCCCAATTAATAGCATCTATACCAGTATCTTTTCTTCCTCCATTTAAAAAGATGTGCCAACTATCTCCAGTTCTTTTTGCATCGATAGCTACTACGATACACTGTGAACCAAATCTCTTTGCACTCTCATTTATAAAATCAGGATTTCTAACAGCTGCTGAGTTGATACTAACTTTATCACAACCTACATCAAGTAGATTATAAATATCATCAAGCTCTCTTATACCACCGCCAACAGTGAGAGGTATAAAGACCTCCTTAGCAACCTCTTTTACAATATCAACAATAGTCCCTCTTCCTTCATGAGTAGCGGTAATGTCTAAAAAAGTTATCTCATCTGCTCCCTCATCGTTGTATCTCTTTGCAACCTCTACCGGATCACCAGCATCTTTAAGTCCTACAAAATTGACTCCCTTGACCACACGACCATTATCAACATCAAGACAAGGAATAATCCTCTTTGCAAATTTCTCCTGCATAAAAACCCCAATTATTTTTCTTTATGTTAGCATATATGCAATGAAATATAAATTTTCACATTGAATTTTAAAAATATTGATTTATAAATTGATAAGAAAACGCAAAATATACAAATTTTTCTATTTTAAACATCGTTTTTTAGGGACTCAAGTATAAAATTAATCTAATCTTGATGTGTTTATAATAATTAATATATTAAAATTATGCAAGAAGAAATACAAATAATTAAATATTTCTTTATAAAAAAACTGAATCAAAATAACAAGGGCTTATAAAAACATTTTTGATTACAATATGAGCCTAGATTCAATAAGTGAGGGATTAATGACTGTACGCAAGATGAAACATCTTTTTAATCACAAACATTCTGAATCTAGATATGTTCTACATTCTTTAAATGAACATTACCGCATTAAACATAGGGCAAATAACTCTTTAAGAGTGTCAATATTTGCTCTATTTTTATTAGTTTTAGTATTATTAGTTATCTATATGGTGTTGAATGACACATTTGATCAAATAGATCCAACTCCCGCAATCGATATTATTTTAACTCCGCAAGATCTAAGAAGTATCAGGTAGTACTTTGTGCTTTGACTATGTTCATAGTCGAGCAGTGAATACTACCTCCTTCTTCAATAAGTCTAAGTGAATTTATAGGAATAATCTCTCTTTTTGGAAAGAGTTTTTTAAAGAGTTCTATCATATCTTTGTCTTTTGGATCATTATAAATAGGAAGTAAAACTGCACGATTTATTATCAAAAAGTTTACATAAGTAGCCGGTAATCTTTTGTCGTCCTTAACAATAGGTGAGGGCAGGGGCAAGGGGATTAGATTGTAAGCTCTACCATCAAGAGTTCTAAAACCCTCAAGCTCCTTTCTCATAAGCTCTAACTCATTAAAATGTTCATCATCCTTATCACAACTGACATAGACAATAGTATCACTATCAACAAATCTAGCGAGTGTATCTATATGAGCATCTGTATCATCGCCACATAAATATCCATGGTTAAGCCATAGGATGCGTTCTAATCCAAAATAAGAGATTAGTCTATCTTCTATGTCAGATTGAGTTAGATTTGGATTTCTGTTTGGATTTAAGAGACATTTTGAAGTAGTCATAAGTGTGCCTTGACCATCACATTCTATACTACCACCTTCTAATATCATATCAATACTCTCTAAGTCACTTGGATAGAAGTGGTAGGCTTGATGAAGCTTCTTTGAGACTTGATTATCTAAAGATGAGTCAAATTTAGCTCCCCAACCATTGAATACAAAGTCCAAAAGTACCCTCTTGCCATCATTATAGACAGATATAGGACCAAAATCTCTAATCCAAGTATCATTTGTATCCATCTGTACAAAGGAGATTCTATCGTGATAACAAAACATACTCTTTACATAATCGACATCTTTGCAGATGAGTATGAGCTTTTGAAGAGAAGAGATAGAGCTAGAGATCCTCAAAAACACCGATTCGGCACTTTGAAGATCATCAGCCCAGTCGCTGTTGGTGTGAGGGAAGACCATCAAGATCGAGTCTTGATCTTCCCATTCGGCAGGTAGTCTAATATTTGCTTGTTCTTCTATCATGATAGTATTATACCAGACAGAATTGATTGATTAATTAGTAACCTATACCATCAATTTTTACATTTTGTTTATCTTTATAACTATCATTCATAATATCACCATGATAATATATAAGAAGTTCTATATCATCATCATGTGAGAATGAACCTGGACCATTTTTAAAATCCTTATTTGATGGATACAGATAGAGTCTAAATTCTTCGTCAATGTTTTCTATAAACATATTATTGTTTTCAATATTCCATTTTCCTTCAATACTTGAGCCGTCAGTCAACTCTAAATAAGCTGTACCTTCGTGAAATGCAATAAATTTTAAATATTTATTATCTTGAAAATATATAAATGAACCCGGATATCTACTATACATATCGTTTGTTTGTTCATTATCTTGAGTAACTGAAGCAGAACTGTTATCATCAGTACCAACTGAACTAGGAGCTGATTGTGTATCATCAGAAGGAGTAGGATTAGTTACAGAAGATATATCAGCATCTTTTTTTTGCAACTCTTCCAATCTTTTTTTGGCATCCTCAAAATTTCTATAAAAGAGTTGATCATTGTCAAATTCATCATAGAAGTTAAAATCAACATATCGCTCTGTTTCTCTATCCATCAGGCTTGATTCACTAAAATTACCTCTTCCCATCTCCAAATATGGAAAAATATCTTCTCCATACTTATCTGCATAAATTTCAACCTTTACCTCTTGATCACCGTCATTATATGTAGCAACAGCATTTGAATCAAAATCCAACACTATTACTTGATAAACTTTATCCTCGCCAACCTTTTTGGCATCGACAAAAAAGAGTGTTTTATTTGCAAAAGCCTCTACTACGGAATCTTTTGTCCAAGTTTTTTTGATTTGATGATGATGTGATGAAGAAGATGAACCCCTATCT
>QNZU01000045.1 GCA_003978405.1 Sulfurospirillum sp. | reverse complement strand
GAGATTGTTTCATTGTATTCGTATAGTTCCACTTTACCACTCTCTTATTTTAAATGTAATAATATCAACTCTCTTGTTTTGTATAGCTCTTCGAGGACAAATCCTCCCGTTGGTCTGAGCCTCTACGATCTATACAAAACAAGAGAGTCATATATACAATTATACAAAAGAGAGATTAAATGAGAGAGTTTGAAAAACCAAATGAGTTGATTGACTTTAGAGAGAAGCTTGGTGGAAGTGTAGGTTTTGTTCCTACAATGGGTGCATTGCATGAGGGGCATATCTCACTTATCAAAAAATCGGTTGAGCAAAATGACCATACTATTGTCTCTATATTTGTTAATCCTACACAGTTTCTTGAGGGTGAAGATTTGGATAGGTATCCAAGAAAGATAGAGGCTGATTTGAAGATTTGCAAATTGGCTGGAGTTGAAGCGGTTTTTATGCCAAAAATCGAAGATATTTACAGCAGTGATGAGTTGAGAATTTTAGCACCCAAGATAAAAGGGTATATTTTGGAGGGTTTTTTTCGCCCGGGACATTTTGATGGTATGCTTCAAATTGTGCTAAAACTTCTAAATCTTACAAATCCAAGCAATGCCTACTTTGGCAAAAAAGATGCCCAACAACTCTTTCTTATCCAAAAGATGGCAAATGATCTCTTTTTAAGAACAAATATCATACCTTGTGAAATAGTCAGAGAAGAGGATGGTTTAGCTCTTAGCAGTAGAAATGTATATCTTAGCCAGGATGAGAGAAAAAAGGCTTTGACTCTCTCAACATCACTAAAGAGTGCTACAAATCTAATTCTTCAAGGTGTAAGAGATGTCAAAGAGATTAAAAAAATGATGATAAAATCACTTGATGTTACGAAGCTTGAATATATAGAGATTGTTGATAGAGATTTTAACACTCTAGAAGAGGTGCAGATCCAAAACTCTATCATTTTGATAGCTGCATGGGTAGGTAAAACAAGATTGATTGATAATATATGGATATAAAAATGAGTAGTAAAAATTTACATTTGGTGAGTCTTGGTTGTACCAAAAACCTCATAGATTCTGAAGTGATGTTAGGTAGATTGAAAGATTATAAAATTACAGATGATCCAAGCAATGCTGATGTGATCATTGTAAATACATGCGGATTTATTGATGCAGCTAAAGAGGAGTCGATTCAGACAATCATGGATCTTCACTCCCAAAGAAAAGAGGACTCTTTGCTGGTAATGAGTGGTTGTCTTTCTGAACGATATAAAAAGGAGCTTATGAGTGAACTAAAAGAGGTCGATATATTTACAGGAGTTGGTGATTATGATAAGATTGATGAGCTTATTTTGGAGAAAAAGTCCCGCTTCTCTCCAAAGACCTACCTTATTGGCAGTGAAGATAGAGTCATTACAGGATCAAATGCACATGCTTATATCAAACTAAGTGAGGGATGCAATCAGCAGTGCTCTTTTTGTGCAATACCCCACTTTAAGGGTAAACTTCAATCAAGAGAATTAAAAAGTGTAGCTCAAGAGGTAAAGTCTCTTGTAAAACAGGGATTTTATGATTTTAGCTTTATCTCCCAAGATAGTAGCTCATATCTAAGAGATCAAGGTGTTAGTGACGGTTTGGGATATCTTATTGATGAGATTGAGAAAATTGATGGGGTTTTTAGTGCTAGGATTTTATATCTGTATCCAAGCACCCTTAGCCTTGAAGTGCTTGGGAAGATCAGCAAATCTGATATTTTTCACAACTATTTTGATATGCCGATTCAGCATATCAGTGAACATATGTTGAAGTTGATGAGAAGAGGAGCAGGTCAACAAACCATAAAATCACAACTAAATTTTATGAGAAGTGCTAAAGATTCATTTCTTAGAACATCAATTATAGTGGGACATCCAGGCGAGAGTGATGAAGATTTCAAGGAGCTTGTTTCATTTTTAAAAGAGTTTAGATTTGATAGAGTCAATATCTTTGAATACAGCGATGAAGAGCAGACAAAAGCTTTTAGTATGAGTGAAAAAGTTTCAAAAGATATTGTCAATAAAAGAGTTAAAATTTTAGAAGATCTTGTAAAGAAAAATCAAAAAATATCATTAAAAGAGATGATCGGCAAAGAAAGAGATATAGTCTTGGTCGGTCAAAGCAGTGAGGGAGAGTTCTTCTATGGAGCCAGAGATCTAGTGTGGGCACCTGAAATTGATGGTGAGATTCTTGTAAATGAGAGTGAGTGTGATGTTGATATCGGTGGATGCTATAAAGCTAAAATAACAGAGCTTGCAGGAGACAAACTACTTGCAACAATCATCAGACCTTCTTAGTCAAAACGCACTCAAAGAGTTAAAAAACTCTAAAAATCTTCTGGCATTTTCTGCCGGAGTAGATTCAAGTGCTCTTTTTTTCTTACTTTTAAATAACAATATAGATTTTGATATTGCAATTGTTGATTATCAGATAAGGCAAAGCTCAAAAGATGAAGTAGCTTATGCAAAAGAGTTGGCAAAAAAATATAATAAAAACTTCTATTATCACCAATGCAAAATCGATGGAGGAAATTTTGAAAAAAAAGCAAGAGATATAAGATATGGCTTTTTTACAGATCTAATCAAAAGATACCACTACCAAAACCTAATAACCGCACATCAACTCAACGACAAACTTGAGTGGTTTTTGATGCAGATGATAAAAGGTGCGGGCTTGGTTGAGCTTTTGGGATTTGATGAGATTGAAAATAGAGATTTTTATAAAATCATAAGACCCTTAATTGAGACCTCAAAAGAGTCTCTTTTAAAATTTTTAGATCAAAACAGTATCAAATATTTTAACGATGAGAGCAATAAAAGCCTAAAATATAAAAGAAATATCATAAGAGAGAAGATATCAAACCCTCTTCTAAGAGAGTATGAAGGTGGTATTAGAAATAGTTTTAGATTTCTACATAATGATAAAAAATACTTTATGAACAATCTAAATTATGTAAATTTTGAAGAACTCTATATCATAAAAAAGGATCAACACTATATACGATATGTTGATAAAATTTTAAAAAAACTAGGATATGTCTTAAGCAAAAAGCAAAGAGATGAGATAGAGAGATTGGATGAGTTGGTTATCTCTAACAGATATGTCATATCAAAACAAACCGGTGCAATTTTGATATCTCCATACTCAAAGGTAAAGATGAACAAAGATTTTAAAGATATCTGTCGTATCCATAAAATCCCCTCGAAGATACGACCATATATTTATGAAAAAGGTTTAGATCTAAATGAAATAATCAAGAGCATTGCTCTATTTTTGCATTAAAAGAGTTTGGACTCTATCTTTATATCTGCTGTGAGGAAGTGATGAATTTGCCAAGATATCTTTGGCATAACTGTAATCTCCAATAGCCACAGCTGCAAACAGAGCATTCTCATTCTCTTTTTTGCTAAATTTGATTCCACTATTTTTGAGTGCTTTGTATATATTTATATAACTGGTAAATTTTCTGTTTTTAAAATCTCTATGTAGTGCCTCTTTTGCTTCATGAATGTCAATTATTTCACTCTTTAGATACTCTTTTGTTGTATCAATATCTGCTCTTCTTTGGAGATGATTAACAATCTTTTTCATATCTTCATTACCTGGATTGATAACAAGTGCCTCTCTTGCTAGATCATATGCTTTTTGATAAGCACCCACTTTAAGATAATATTTTGATAACATCTCTCTGCTTTGCAAATCTTTAGGATCTTCAGCTATAAGGGCAGCCAACCTATCAAACTCATTGATCTCATCATTTTTATTTTTTTGTTTAATATTTTGAAAAAGAGAGGTATCATTTTTGGCTACTTTTTGTTTAGTATCACTTTCCATTTTTTTAGGCTCAAAATGTAATTTTTCAACCTCAATGTGTTTTTTAGATACTAATCTTTTTTTATGTGATTTATCTACAAACTTTTTTTCAACTCTTCTTGTCTGTTTAGCTGTTTTATATATTTTTAGTTTCTTGTTGGTATAGCTTAACAATTTTTTTGATTCATCATAATTACTCTTTTTAAGAATACTCTCTAAAAGAAATTTTGCTCTTTTATAATCTTTATGCCAATAGTATAGAGTTGCAAGAAGATTTTTTGCTTTTATACTTTTTGGATGCTTTCTTATGTAGTTTTTTGTCAAATTGACAGATCTATTAAACTCATTTGCTTTATAAAGTAAAAGAGCCTCTTTTTTCACAGAGTTGTAACTATTAGCATACAAATTCATCGAAATTAATATCATCATTAAAAGAGTAAATCTTTTCATTTTTTTCCTTGTTTTATAAACTATCTGAATGTTATATCGGCAAATTGTTTCAAATATTTAATCAAAATTTAAAAAAGTCGATATAATTACACAAAGGAGTACCAATGAAAATAGCAGACAATATAACTCAACTAATAGGTAATACACCTCTAATAAGATTAAAAAACTTTTCAAATATCATTGCAAAGTGTGAATTTATGAATCCAAATAGCTCCATAAAAGATAGAATCGGATTTAATATGATAAATGAAGCTCTTCTTTGTGGCAAAATTGACAAAAATACTACTTTAATTGAGCCAACAAGCGGAAACACAGGTATTGCACTTGCAAGTGTAGCTGCATCTTTGGGTATGAAGATTATCATCACTATGCCAGAATCTATGAGTATAGAAAGAAGAAAAGTGATGAGTGCACTTGGAGCAAAACTGGTTTTGACTCCGGCAAATGAGGGTATGAAAGGAGCCATAAATAAAGCAACTGAAATTCAAAGCCAAACTGAAAACTCTTACATACTACAACAGTTTAAAAACCCTGCAAATCCTGAAATTCATAGAAATACAACAGCCATTGAGATATTAAACGATACAGCTGAAGATGTTGATTATTTTGTTGCAGGTGTTGGGACAGGTGGTACCATAACTGGAGTGGGAGAAGTTTTGAAAAAGAGACTGCCTGATATTCAAATTATTGCAGTTGAGCCAAGTGATTCTGCAATCTTAAGCAAAAATGCACCAGGACCACACAAGATTCAAGGCATTGGTGCAGGATTTGTTCCTGAGATATTAAATACCGATATTTACGATAGAGTGGTTCAAGTTAGCAATGAAGAGGCATTTGAGACTTCAAGAGAGATAGCCAAAAAAGAGGGTCTTCTTGTGGGTATCTCTTCTGGAGCAAATGTATATGCTGCTATGCAAATTGCAAAAGAGAATCCTGGGAAAATGGTTGTAACAATACTGCCTGATACAGCTGAGAGATATCTAAGTACAGAACTATTTTAATCAATCAATTATAAATTCACTCTACTTTAACTTTTAGTTGGTAATATGTGAAAAAATTGAGGAGATATTTTGTCTGTTGGTGAGTTTTTCAAATATGGCGAGAAGGTTCCAGGATATGATGTAAGGGTTCTAAACGAAAGAGAAGCAAGAGCGGCAGCAGGAATACTGTTTATCGGTGCATTTATCGGTCTGACAAATGGTGTGATGCTTGGGAGTGCAAAATTTTCCCAATATTTTGTAACTTTTTTTATGATAGATTTTATTATTAGAGTTATTCAACCAAGATATTCACCCTCACTTCTTCTTGGAAGGCTCTTTGTACGAAATCAAAAACCAGAATATGTAGGAGCTGTTCAAAAAAGATTTGCATGGGCAATTGGTGCAATCATAGCAATTCCTATGTTTTGGTATCTTGTTATCGATTTTCAACCAAATCCTTTGAAGGTTTTGGTCTGTCTTGTATGTATGTTTTTACTCTTTTTTGAATCGGCATTCTCGATCTGTTTTGGTTGTAAACTCTACAATCTTTTCTCAAAAGAGCAGTCAAGATATTGTCCTGGCGGGGTTTGTGAACTAAATGTCAAAGATGATGTGCAAAAATTTACAAAAGCTCAATCGATCATCTTAATCATAACCATCATAGCATCAATTTATGGCACATATGCATACTTTACCAAACTTCCTGATAAAACTATATTTACAAAGAAGATGAAAACTCTCTTTATGTCCAAAGAGGAGAGACTAAAACTTGAAAAAGAGAGAGAAAAAGAGGCTTTAAAAAAGGCAGAAGAGGAGTTTGACAAGGATGATGATTTTTAGATGAGATTTATATCTTGGAATGTAAACGGTATCAGAGCAGTTGCAAGAAAAGAGGCTTTAAAGTGGATAGATGAATATGAAATTGATCTACTGGCACTTCAAGAGATAAAAGCCTCAAGTGATCAGATTCCTAAGAGTCTGTTTGAAAAAGAGTTTCAAACATTTTTGGTCAGTTCATCTTATAAAAAAGGGCAATCAGGAGTTGCTACTTATTGTGATATGGTACCAAACTACAAGTCAAAGTGTTATGAGGTTGATATTTTAAAAGAGGGTCGAATCAATGAGGTCCACTTTGGGAAACTGGCTTTTTTTAATGTTTACTTTCCAAATGGTCAAAGGTCCATCGAGAGATTGGAGTATAAACTGGGATTTTATGATAGGTTTTTAGAGTATATCAATGATCTAAAAAAAAGAGGATACTCTATCATCTTTTGTGGTGATATCAATACGGCCCATAAAGAGATTGATCTTGCAAGAGCAAAAGAGAATGAAAATACTTCGGGATTTTTGAAGATCGAAAGAGAGTGGATAGATAGGGTTATTAATGATGGATATGTTGATACTTTTAGATTTTTACACCCACAAAAGATCAAATATAGCTGGTGGTCTCAAAGAACAAGAGCAAGGCAGAGAAATGTTGGTTGGAGAATAGACTATTTCTTCGTATCGAGTGATCTTAAAGCATATATTAAAGAAGCAGATATACTAACCAATATCACAGGAAGTGATCATGCACCGGTAGAACTTGTTTTGGAAAGAGAGCCGCTACTTGGCATAATTGACAACTCTTAGCTCTCTTATTACATTTACTTTGATATCGCCTGGGTATTGAACACTCTCTTCAATCTCTTTTGATATCTCTTTTGCAAGTAGTACCGCTTCATCATCATTTATCAAAGAGGCATTTGCAATCACTCTGATCTCTCTACCGGCATTGATGGCATATGCTTGTTTTACGCCCTCTTTG
This sequence comes from Sulfurospirillum sp., assembly GCA_003978405.1. Lineage (GTDB taxonomy): Bacteria > Campylobacterota > Campylobacteria > Campylobacterales > QNZT01 > QNZU01. The sequence continues at coordinate 9,571 of QNZU01000045.1, read as the reverse complement.
GAAGTTGCTATCTCTTCAATAGCGGTAACTCTTTTTAAAAATGCCTCCAAGACCTCTCTTCTAGCACCCGGCCTTGCGGCTGAAAGCACATCGGCTGTGCATACTGCAGCTGATTCGATACTATTTGGCTCTTCGTGTCCATGGTGGGCATAAATAGCATTTATCACTACATCACTCTCTTTGTATCGTCTGCACAAATCAGCTCCCAAATCGACATGGCTTCCCTCATAATCATGAGTAAGAGCTTTACCGATATCATGAAGAATCCCTGCTCTTTTTGCCAATTTCTCATCACCACCGCACTCAGCAGCAATAATTGAGGCAAGATGAGCGACTTCTAAAGAGTGTCCTAAAGCATTTTGACCGTAACTTGCTCTAAATTTTAGCTTTCCGATAAGTTTGATTATCTCAGGGTGCATATCATTTAATCCCAAATCAAAGACAATATTTTCACCCTCCTCTAAGATTTGAGACTCAAACTCATTATGGACTCTGTTGTATATATCTTCAATTCTTGCAGGTTGAATCCTACCATCAGCAATCAACTCCTCGACAACTTTTGTAGCTATTGCTCTTCTGTAGAGATTGAAACTACTTAAAATGATAGTATTTGGAGTATCATCAATGATAATATCAACACCCAATATTGACTCAAGAGATTTGATGTTTCTACCCTCTCTTCCTATAATTCTTCCCTTGATATCATCACTTGGTAGAGTAACAGTATTTATCAATCTCTCACTTGCAAATGAACCGGCAAACCTTGTGGTGGCTTGGGCTATGATGTAATATGCTTTTTTCTTAGCTTCTGCTTTAGCATCAGCTTCATATTTTCTAACTATATGGGCGATCTCACCTCTTGCATCCTCTTTGGCTCTTTGCAAGACTATCTGAGTAGCCTCCTCTTTTGTCAATCCTGAACTCTTCTCAATCAGTTTTTCACTCTCTAAAATCTTCTTTTCGTAGAGTTTCTTGATATCTTCAAGCTCCTCTTCTCTTTTGCCTAGCTCCTCTTTTATCGACTTGATTTCAGACTTTTCGAGTGTGATATTTTTAAGTTCATCTTTAAAAAGCTGATTTAGATTCTCATCTTTTGCCTGAAGCTCTTGCATCCTCTTTTCATGCTCTACTCTGTAAGCTTCAAGTTTTTCGTCATATTTACTTTTTGCATCAAGCTCAATCTCTTTTGCACTGATTTTTGCATCTTGGAGCAACTTCTCCGCCTCATGCTCAATCACTTTGGCTTTTGCTTTGTACTGCTCTAAAAAAAGCTCCTCTTTGGAATTTTTACTAATCTTAAATCCAAAATATGCTCCCACAGCTCCAACAATAGAGCCTATTCCAACTTGTAAAAAATCTATCATAATAATCGCCTAAATATTAAGCTCTTTAGAGGAGATATAAAAATCACAACCAATATCGTGATTCTGGCACAAAAACTCTTTTGCAACAATCGGTTTTCTTTGGACAAATACAACAATTGGTCTCTTTTTCAAAGTGGCAAAAAATCTATCATACATCCCTTTGCCAAAACCTACTCTTTGAGCATTTTTATCAATTCCTACAACTGGAACTATCAATAAATCAACTTGTTTATATTTAAAATTACTACTTTTTGGCTCAGGAATGTTAAAACTATTCTCTTCTAAAGGCAGTCGAAATTCTACCATTTTAAAGCTTTCATTTTCTAGCTTTGGTACCAATATCTTTCTTCCTCTTTTTCTCTCCTTTTTTATCAACTCTCTTAAATCGACTTCTATAGGCATTGGAAGATAAAACAGTATAGATTTTGGGTTTAGTTTATTAATAAGAGTCTCTAATTTGGAACTGATCTTTTTATCGATTGCATATCTTTGAAACTTTGGTATGCTGTTTAATTTTTTGAGTGCAGATTTTCTAAACTCTTTCTTAACCATTTTAAGCCTTTATCGGTTATAATTTACACAATTTAGTAAGGAGATTATATTTAATGATAACAAAATTATTCACAATTTTTACAGTTAGTATTCTATTTTTTGCAGCTTGTGACAAAAAAGAGAGTAAGCAAAACAGTATCGAACAAAAAGACACAAAAAATGTTGAAAATAGAGATTCTTCAAAGGATGATGCAGTTAATTCGACTCAATCAAGTGCAGAAAATAAAAAAGAGAATGTCTTACATATGCTTGGTAATGACGGTAAAAAATATGAACTTTTTGCAAACTATGATGGTTTGAAATTTAAAGGTTATGAGGGGAAAGTTTTGATTTTGGATTTTTTTGCTACATGGTGTCCGCCGTGCCGAGCAGAAATTCCGCATCTAGTGCATCTTCAAGATAAATACAAAGATAAAATTCAAGTCTTTTCAGTTCTAATGGAAGAGAACAAAGATAGCATGGAAGTAGAAAATTTTATAAAACAGTTTAATATCAACTATCCGGTACTAAACTCTAAAGAGAACTTCTTTTTATCTCAAGCATTAGGTGGGATTAGATCACTTCCTACACTTGTGGTATATGATACCAAGGGTGGATATTTTACCCATTTTTTAGGAGCAGTTCCAGAAGAGATGCTTGAATCTGCGATACTGAAGGCTCTCAAAAAATAATGTTTGGATTTTTCAAAAAGGTTTTAAGCAAGACTACCGAGAGGATCAAAGAGGTCGCTCCAAAAAGAAGCGATAAAATTTCAAAAGAGGATCTTGAAGATATTTTGCTTGAAGCTGATGTAAGTTACGATCAGGTAGAAGAGATCATCTACTATATGCCACCATCTAACATGGTCTCAAGAAAGGATGTCAGAAGAGTTCTTCTGGCATATTTTGTCGATATTCAAGAAGATAAGGATATTGGTACCAAACCATACATAGAACTTGTTTTTGGAGTAAACGGAGCGGGAAAGACTACAACTATCGCCAAACTTGCAAATCTATATAAAACAAAACTAAACAAAACTGTCTTGCTTGGAGCGAGTGATACTTTTAGAGCCGCTGCAATTGAGCAGTTGGTCAGATGGGCAGATAAAATCGATGTTCCGATTGTCGCAACAAAGCAAGGACATGATCCATCAGCAGTAGCCTTTGATACAATAAGTTCTGCGATTGCAAAAGGGATTGATAGGGTCATCATAGATACTGCAGGAAGATTGCAAACCCAAAAAAATCTCTCATCAGAACTTCAAAAAATCACCCGTATTTGCAACAAAGCAAAAGAGGGAGCACCTCACAGGAAGATTTTGATACTTGATGGTACTCAAGGAAATGCTGCCATCTCTCAGGCAAAAGCATTTAATGATATAGTTGGAGTGGATGCTTTGATTATTACAAAGCTTGATGGCACTGCTAAAGGTGGTGCACTATTTAGTATCGCAAAAGAGTTGAAAAAACCAATTCTTTACATAGGAGTGGGTGAGAGTGAGAATGATTTGATAGAGTTTGACAAAGAGGAGTTTGTTGATTCACTTTTAGATGCTTTTTTTGAAGAGGAAGCTTAAACTTGGCAAAAAAGAGATCTCTTTTTGAGTGTCAAGCCTGTGGATTTCAATCTGCAAAATGGATGGGAAAATGTCCAAACTGTGAAGCTTGGGATCAGATGATCGAACTAAGCTCAAAAGAGATAGAGTTTTTAAAAGAGATTGAGAAAAATCCAAATTCATCTCAAGCAAAAGCGATGCCCATCACAAAAATAGATGAAGAGCATTATGATAGGTTCAGTTCATATGATAGTGAATTGGATCTGGTTTTGGGTGGTGGTATAGTTCCTGGCAGTCTTACTCTAATAGGAGGGAGTCCTGGTGTTGGAAAATCAACGCTGCTTTTAAAAATAGGATCAAATCTTGCCAAAAACGGTAAAAAGGTCCTATATGTCAGTGGTGAAGAGTCACTTGGTCAGATAAAAATCAGAGCCAACAGACTTGAAGCAAATGATGAAAATCTCTTTTTACTCAGTGAGATAGATTTAGGTCAAGTATTTGTTGAATTATCTTCGAATGAGTATGAGGTACTGATAGTTGATTCGATACAGACACTCTACTCAAACAGTATAAACTCAGCTCCAGGAAGTGTATCACAAGTAAGAGAGATCACATTTGAGCTGATGAGATACTCCAAAGACAAATCTGTTGCCACATTTATCATAGGTCATATCACAAAAGAGGGATCAATCGCGGGGCCAAGAGTATTGGAGCATATGGTTGATACTGTTTTGTATTTTGAAGGAGAGGCAAACAGAGAACTTAGGCTACTAAGAGGCTTTAAAAATAGATTTGGCTCTACAAGTGAAGTTGGAATCTTTGAGATGACCCAAAAAGGTCTTGTCAGTGCCACTGAGATATCAAAAAAGTTTTTTAACCAAAGCAATAATCAACCAGGTTCAGCAATAACAGTGGTGATGGAGGGTTCAAGGCCCATAATACTTGAAGTTCAGGCACTTGTTAGTGAATCAAGCTCAAATATCCCAAAAAGAAGTGCAACAGGGTATGAACAAAACAGACTCACAATGCTTTTGGCACTACTTGAGAGAAAACTTGATCTACCTTTAAATCATTATGATGTCTTTATAAATATAGCCGGAGGTATTAAGATAAGTGAGACAGCTGCCGATTTAGCTATTGTAGCGGCGATTATCAGCAGTTTTAAAAACAGAACCATATCAAAAGAGTCTGTTTTTATAGGAGAGGTTTCACTCATAGGTGATATCAGAGATGTTTATCATCTTGATACGAGATTGAAAGAGGCAAAAACACAAGGCTTTAGCAAAGCAATCATTCCAAAAAAGCCCAAGCTATGGAAAGATGCGATAAAATGCTATGAAGTAGATGAAGTTGAAAAACTTATAGAATGGATGTAAAGGAATTAAATGTCAGAAAATATGTGCATACAAGCAATTCATGAGATGGAAGAGAGATACAGCAGATTGGTTATAGAGTATCATGACAGAGAACAAAAAGAGAAAATTTTTCATACTGTAAATGATGCAATCAACAAGTTTCATCTTCATCCTATGCAAATGATGGAACCTCAGGGTAAATTTGAAGGAAAATATTGTCTTGAGTTTCATGATGATTATAGAAAAGAGGCAGGAGAATTTTTTGAATATATTTTAAAAGATCTTGATATTAAACATTGTGAACTTGGCTAGATTAACTTTGTATTTACACTAAGAATATACAATAGTCTATGACCTTTAAAAAAATATTTGTATCTTTAACTATTATACTTCTTTTTCACTCTGAGCTTTTTGCAAAAAGCAAAAGCGAAGAGTTGATCAATCAGGCACAAAAAGACCTGCCAAAACAGTGTATATTCTTTTTTAAAATGTATCTAAATGCAAAATCTCCAAAAGCATTTGCTTATGCAGTTGACTCAAACTATAAATATACTTGCAGATTTAGCTCAGGAAGTGAAAATATAGCAAAGGCAAAAGAGATAGCTATAAATTCTTGCAACAAAAGCAGAGAAAAAAGAGGCATTAAAAGTGAATGTAAGCTATATGATATCGATCTAAAAGGCTTTATTAGTAAAAGAAACATTGAATTTAGAAAAAAGTATCAGATTTCACTCCAAAAGATCAAACAAGAGATTCATAAAAAAGATACCAAGCAGATAAAAAGCACCCATAAAAAAACAAAACCTACTTCAAACGATACTCTTAAACAAAATATTTCAAAATTACCAAAACCTTGTCATATGTTTTACAAACTCTATCTTGATTCGCCACTCAACAAAGCATTTGCTGTGGCAATCGATAGCAAAAAAAGATATACATGCAAATTCTCCTCAAAATCAAAGAGTCTGCAAAGAGCAAAAGAGGTAGCACTAAACTCCTGTAAAAAGAGCAAAAAATCAAGAAATATAAAAGATGAGTGTCATATATTTGCCTATCAGGGAGATTATATTGCCACAAAATCTAAAAAATTAACTAAAAAAACAGAAAAGCCGACCATAAAAACTGCAAAAACAAAAGTAGCACATAAAACTTACCATAAAAAAACAAAACGAATTAGAAATGCCAAATTGGAAAAAGCTATTTTAGATGCAAATCTCAAAGAGATAAAGGCTCTTATCAAAAATGGGTATGATATCAATACTGAAGCTGATGACCACTCAAGAGCTCTTTTTGTAGCAACTGCAAAGGGTGATGTCAAATTTGTCAAGGAGCTTTTGGACAAAGGAGCCTATCCATTTTTTACAAAAGCAGATGGAAACAATCTCTTGGTAGCATCAATAATGAGTGGGAAAATTGAACTTTTAAAACTCTTTTTAGAGCTTGGAGTAGATCCAAATCAACGATGCAGTGAAGGGAACACACCATTACACTTTGCATTTATGATGTTTTATGATGATATGATGAGAGAGCTGTATCGATTTGGTGCAGATGATGAGATCAAAAACGACAAAGGCGAGAGTGTCAAAGATATGGCTAAATCATATCATTTTAATTTAAAAAAGATCAAACAGAGTCACGGTTTAAAATAAAACCGTAACTTGATTGATTAATAAGTACTAGTTACTTTGATAGTTTGTAATTTAGTCTTGCTAAATTTTTTGATCTTTTGACCACATACTACTGCAAAGTTGTTATAACCAACTAAAATGTTCTCTTGAACTTTGTTATAAACAGTCTTACATTTTGTAATTGTACATCTTTGGGATACGATTGTAGCACCACAAGGATCAACTTGGCAATTTGATGGTGGAAGTATACACTTCTCCTCTTCCCAACACTCTTTGCTTGGTATTAATTTGGTAACTGTTTTATATACTGGTTGAATCTCCGTTACCGGGTAATTACAACATACAGTTCCAGCTTCTAAACTAGCGACAAGTCCTAGTAAACTTAATAACATTAAAGATTTTTTCATCTTTACTCCTTAAAAAAATTTTACCCTACAAGTCTATATCAATGCCTAATCATAGTCAATATAAGTGAAACAAATAAATAACTTCATATGTAGAGAGAAAAAGACAATTTGTTTAACAAATTAATCTTTAGTAAAGTTTTATACTGATTAATTAATATTAATATGTATAGGTAAGTTATTATAAAGATATGCTACTTTTAGGAGGTTTTTAAGCTAAGATTTTTCAATAAAAACAGAAATTACAAATAAAATACTTTTAAACAATACTCATTCAAGAAAAATCTTTTTCTTTATAGCACTATAAAATTGATCTACTTTTGGATTGATTTTGATTACTCTTTTTAGATACTCTTTGAAACTATCTTTTGTATATTCTATTTTTAAACGCTTTGGATCTACTGCCCTAGAGAGTGCGACATAAAACTGGCTCTCTGTAAAGATATTATCTACATTGCATACCAAATCTTCTATACTCATTCCCTGTGATTTGTGGATAGTGATAGCATAACCTAAACGGATAGGAAACTGCTCTAAAGTGCAGATTATCTCTTCGCCTATCTCGCCTTTTGAGTCCACTACATTTCTTGTTAGCTCAAAAGTAAATCTTTCAACCTTTACCAATCTCTCACCCTTTTGAACTAAGATAACATCATCATCAATATGCTCTACTACTCCCTTTTCACCGTTGTGATAAAATCCCCATCTGTTTGTTGTGAAGATAATAGGCACACCCTCTTTTAATTTCAGCTCTTCTAGGATCGGGAGTTTTGAAGCCCACCCTTTTATCACTCTATCATCCAAAGAGTTATCTTTTTTGGTGATGATTGCCTTTTTTATCTCGTTTTTGCCTTGAGTTTCATTTAATTTTGCATCATTTAACCTATCGGCTTGAACATTGGTACCAAATAGAGTGGTTCTGTTTGTATCTGGCAAGTTGTTCGTTCTTAAAGAGTCCAGAAAATCAAGTATCTGTGTATCGATTAATCCTTTTCTGATACTTCCTAAAATCTTCATAAAGTGCAGATCATCTGTCCTTTTTATCTTGGTCAATTCCACCGTAACAAAATCAAAATAGTCCCAAGAGGAGCTCTCAAAGGCATAGAGTGAATTGATAAGAGAGTTTGTTTTGTCCTTAATAACAGGAGAGAGTTGATAAAAGTCTCCAACAACCATCAATTTGCCCCTAAATCCACTCTCTCTTAGACGATACAAAACCATATCAAAGAGATTTGAACTGACCATGCTGATCTCATCGATAATCAAAAGATCAAGAGATTTTAAAATCTTGTTTAGCTCTTTTATTTTGGATCTGTTGTAACGATCTCTTTTTTTTAGCTCTTCAAAATTGGAACTAATACCAAATAGAAAAAATGAGTGAAGTGTCTGTCCACCGATATTCACAGCTGAGATACCGGTACTTCCTAGTAAAATAACACTCTTTTTTTGAGCCATGTAGTATTTTGAAATCTGCTTTGTCATAAAACTTTTGCCAACTCCGGCTCCACCGGTTAGAAAGAGATTATCTTTGTCCAAAATTGTGATGAGTTTGTTAAATGAGTCCATAACAGATTTTATCAAATATTGCTATAATCTAACAATGAGACTAAAATTTACTATCGATGCACAAGATCAAAATGCCAGAGCGTGTACCATTACTACAAAGCACAGCACCATTAAGACACCGGTTTTTATGCCAGTTGGAACAGTTGGGAGTGTAAAAGCACTTGATAGTGTAGATATGCAGGAGCTGTTAGGAGCCGATATTATTTTGGCAAATACATACCATATGTATCTTCGTCCTGGGGATTTGAGAGTAAAAGAGTTTGGTGGACTTCACAACTTCACAAACTATAAAAAGAGTTTCTTGACTGACAGTGGCGGATTTCAAGCTTTTTCACTATCTGATATTTCAAAAGCAGATGAAAAGGGTATAAGCTTTAAAAGCCATATTGATGGATCTTCACACTTTTTTACACCTAAAAAAGTTATAGATATACAAAACAATCTAAACTCAGATATAATGATGGTACTAGATGATCTTATAGCTATTCCAGCAACTGATGAGCGAATCAATCTCTCTATAAAAAGAACGACAAATTGGGCAAGAGAGTCAATCCTATGCCATAAAGAGAACCAAAAAAGAGGCACTGGTACCAATCAAAACCTTTTTGCTATTATCCAAGGAGGTGTGAGTCAAAAACACAGAAAAATCAGTGCTACACAACTGTGTGAGATGGATTTTGACGGTTTTGCGATAGGGGGGCTTAGTGTGGGAGAAGAAAACTCCATCATGTATGATATCATAGAATATACCACACCTTTTATGCCACAAGATAAGCCAAGATATCTAATGGGAGTTGGGACTCCAGAGGATTTGATTGAGGCGATTAGCAGGGGAGTTGATATGTTTGATTGTGTTATGCCTACACGAAATGCAAGAAACGGAACCCTCTTTACTAGCTTTGGTAAACTAAACATCAAAGGTGCAAAGCATATAAAAAATGATCAGCCGATAGACCAAGAGTGTGACTGTTACACATGCCAACACTACTCAAGAGGTTATTTAAATCACCTTTACAGAGCCAAGGAGCTGACATATTTTAGACTCTCTTCGATACATAATCTGCACTACTATTTGAACCTAATGAAAAGAGCCAGAGGTGCGATATTTGACGGTAAATTTGAGAGTTTTAAAAGAGATTTTTACAACAAAAGAGAAAATTAATGCAGA
>QNZU01000033.1 GCA_003978405.1 Sulfurospirillum sp. | reverse complement strand
AAACTACAATTGAAACATGGTTTGAGGATTATGAAGATGATTCTCGGTATTCAACAACAGATAAATCTCTAAGTCAAAAAGAGAATAAGGAAAAAGTGAAATTGGGAGTTTCTCTTGCTGTTCCACCAAAAAATGCTTTGAAAGTGTATGTGAATATATATAAAAAAGGTGATAATAATCCAATTTCAACTGATAATGAATTTATTTTTAACGAAAATGAGACTTTAAAATATATAGATTTTACTATTAAAAATGAGGATGTTTATAAAGATCAGCAACAATACTATGCAAAAGTAGTAGCTGTTGATTTTGGTGGAGGTAAAAAAAGTATTTCTGAAAATAGTCCAATATCAGGAGAGTCAGCTGGGGATTTTGAACAAGTTATTGTTTATAATGATTCAGGTCTTCTTAGTGTTGAAGATACCGAAACACCAGTAGATATTAAAATAGTACCGGTAGATGAAAATGGTAATCCGTTAGTAGATGATGATGGAAATCTTGTATCTTCTTCAACAATAGAGGGAGAGAAAGCATACTATAAAGCTGTTCTTGTTGATGAAAGTGGAAATGAGATACAAGATGATGGAACAGTTACAATTAATATTACAGATGGAACTGCGACGAGTGTGACTGATTATGATAACTCTATAAATACACAAACAGTAAAACTTGGAACAGTATTTAGTGTTGCTACAAAAGATGATGTTTACAAAGAAAATGATGAAAAGTTTAATGTTGGTTTGAGTGATTTTAGCAATGCAAGTAAATATGAAAAAGTAAACTATTCCAATATTGATACTACTATTAAGGATGATAAAGATCCAGTAATTGTAAGACTATCCCCAAAAGTAAAAGCAAACAATGTCACATTTAATGTCGTCTTAGATTATAAAGCTTTAAAAGATACAACTATCACACTAAACCAAAATGATATATACGGCAATCCTATTACAGTAACAGTTAGAAAAGATACAAAAGAAGCCTCAACCACAGCCACAATGAAACCCGGTGAGTATGATGTAGAAGTAAAAAGTGTTAATCATGTAGGAATAAAAGTTGATGATTATGAATCAGTTGATTTGCCTGATGCAAAGCATATCAAAATCAGCATAGATGTATCTCCTGTATGTATCGATGTAAAAGAGGATGAGGATATTTGCGAAGAGGGGAATATCTTTGTCGGTGAGAAGCAATATGATCTTAGGGTTGAGGATGATAGACCGGCTGATAAGAGAGGTGATGATGAGGGTCCTTTGATGACTCTAAAAGGAGACTTTGGTGTATTGGTACTAAATACACAAACTGGTGATTACAAATATACCTTGGATAATGACTCTTCTAAAGTGCAGGAGATGAATGAAGATGAGTTAATCACAGAGAAGTTTGAGGTGAAGATCACAAACAACCGTGGCTTTGAGGCTAAAAAAGAGATCAATGTCAAGATCCACGGGACCAACGATATTCCGGTAGCTCATGATGATACTGCCACTATGAAAGAGGATGATGCACCGATTACGATAGATGTCTTGGCAAATGATACTGATGTAGATAGCACAGGAGTTGTTGGAGAGACTTTTTCAGTAGATAGTGTAGATCCAGTTAAAAAAGGTTTTGTTCAGGTGGTGGATAACAAGGTCGTCTTTGATCCAAAAGGTGATTTTGACTATCTAAAAGCAGGAGAGAGTGAGACTGTGAAGATTCACTACTCTATGAGTGATGCTCAAGGAGCTAGTTCAAGTGCTTATGCCACTCTCAAGGTTACCGGAGTTGATGGAGAGAATTGTCCTTTGGTGGTAGCAGATGATTGTGCCTTTGTTGTAGAGGGTGAGAGTGTGATAATAGATGTCCTTGAAAATGACAGTGGCAAAGGTTTGAGTGTCACAAAAGTAGAGGGAGTAGATCATGGAAGTGTTGATATTCTCTCTGACGGTAGATTGAGATATACTGCAAATCCTGCACCAACAACCACACATATTGAAATAGATGAGGATACAGGTGCGGCGATTGAGGTCAAAGATGCTCCATTTGTCGGTAGCGATGATATTACCTATACGGTAAAAGATGCTTTTGGAGCGACAAAGAGTGCGACTGCCAGTGTCCATATAGCTTCCAGTACCAACTACAGGGATAATTTTATAGGAAGTGACAAAACCGATTTTGTGATTGCCGGAAAAGGAAATGACTATCTTGAGGGAAGAGGTGGAGATGACAAATACTTCTTCTCAACAGGTGATGGAGATGATACCATCTTAGATACAGCCGGTAGTGATGACGGGATAATGTTTACTCCACATATGGACACGGCAAAAGAGGATTTGAAGTTCAAAGTAGAGAGTGATGGTGATTTTGTTATAGATTACGGGAATGGCGATACTATCACTGTGAAGTATCAAGAGTTCAAAGACAATGGTACCAATAAAGAACTTGGTATAGAAAGAGTAGAGATGGATAGCGGATGCTACCTAAACCAAAACGATATAGATAAGATGGTTCAGTTTCTAAGTGCTCATCATGACAGTAGTTATGACTTGGCACAGATCAACAGTGAGTTACAAAATAATAACCAATACACTCAAATTGTATGGCATCAAGGGTAGAGTTCTAAGCTCTACTTCCCAAAGACCACATCTCTATGGGCGGCATTTATCTCTATGATAAAGCCACCAAGCCCATCGACAAATGCCATAAAAGTTAGCATCAAAAATGTGGAGTTATGAGCCCAAGTGGTGGTTATAAACAAGATCAGATAGATAATAGCAACTACAATACTAAAGAGAGATTCAAGAGAGTTAAAACTCTTTGTAGTGGCAGCTTTATATATCTCAATCAGTAGAGCAAAGATACCAGCGAAGATAAAAGCATCATCTACTGTGATATGAAGTGTTTTGTGTGTATAGACAATATGGTTAAAATTAAACAGGCTACTGTGAAACGGTGATGGCAAATGCGGAGAGAAGTGTATCCCCATATAAGCAAGAAGTATCCAAAAATATGATGTGATTGATAAAATTCCCATAATTACCTAAACTATTTTAATTTGTGTTATTATGATTTTATTGATATTTGTGTTAAAGAGAGTTTAAACCAAGAGAGTAGTCTCTCCTGGAAAGAATTACTAGAGTCTTGACTCGTATCTTCTAAGCATATAGAGCTTTTTAAGCATCTTTTTCTTAGCTGCGATCTTCTGTTTTTTTCGCTTCTCTGTTCCAGTCTCATAGAACTCTCTAGCTCTAGCTTCAGTAACTATCAAGTTTCTATCAGTCTGTTTTTTGAACTTTCTATAAGCTTCTTCAAAAGATTCGTTTGGCTTTACAACGATACCAGGCATACAACATCACCTACTTTCTTTTTGGATTTTAAGGCGGTATTCTATCACAAAAAACTATTTTTTCAAAGCATTTTCGGTGCTATTTGAGTCTTTGGAGATAAATTTTATGATCTGAACCTCTTTTTCATCTTTTAACGGAGGATTTCCAGCAATTGCATTCTCTATTTTTCTATTTGTATCTTTGATATAGAAGTCCTCATCTCCTCTGATAAACATTTTTGCTCTCTTAGCATAATAATTGGCACTTTTTAGTAGCTTTTTATTCTCTCTCTTTGACTCTTTGTATAAGATATTTGCATAAGAGTTCAAAATATATTTATATAGATTTAATTGAAGTTTGCCAAGATCTCCTTCTTCCCATATATCTTTACCATTGTTTGTTGTTTTATCTAAAAAACGGAGAATACTCTTTGCCATTTTTTTATAATCTTTTTTATCTTCTTCATTTTCAGTCAACTTTAACAGTCCATATTTTGCTATCAAAAAGTCATATTGGGATATAACTCTCTCACCATCTAATCTTTTTGCTTTAGATATCGCTTTTATAAACAGATCACCTGCTTTTTTATTTTGACCTTTAGATAAATAAGTCTCACCATCTTTTATCAATTTGTATATATTATACTCACTCTCGGGAGTGATAGGCATATTTTGAGTATATGCAACTTTTGACAAATTTAGTGCAAAAAGTGATGTAGCAGTTATTAGTAAAAAAAGAGTTTTTTTCATCCGGTTTCCTTGTCTATTTTATAATATTCTATCAAATTAAAGTTATAAAAAATTTAACCTTTATGCCAGTATCTGATAGGTCCAGTGTCTATGTGCATAAATCCGCTTTTTGGGTAGTATCCCACTCCTCCTCTTTTTAGAAACATAGATAATTTTTTTAGATCACCAAGCTCTGTTCCTGGAAGATTGATATCTATTGCTTTTGCTTTTAGATGGAAGCTGTTTTTTGCCACTCCCTCTGTTTTTTTTCTTAGCATCTCATTTGTTTTGGGTGAACGATAACCTGAAAGCACCTGAAACGGTTTGTTTGTATCACGGATAAGTTGTATTGCATAGAGTAGATCAAAGAGTTTTACATCAAATTTTTTGATATCTCCTGTTCTGTAATCTCTTAGAAAATGGTTTAGTCTATCTATCTCGCTAAAAACAAAGTGATCTTTTGCCCAATATGTAGCTTTGAGATGTTCACCGGTATGAGTGTTGTATAGTTTGATCGTTCTATCGACCGGTAGTCTGTAAGAAAAAAGTTCACTTGGACTCACAAGGAGTCCTGTTCCTAAAAATATACTTTTTTTTAGAAAATCTCTTCTGTTTGTCATTGAAACTTAACCTTTGCCTTGAAGTAAAATTAAATCATTTGACTCTATATCGGCAAAAACTTAGTTTATTTTAATATTTTTCACAAAATTCGATAATTCTTTTAATTCCTTTTTTGATATTTTCTTCACTTGTAGCAAATGAAAATCTAAAATGCCCCTCACTTCCAAAGCCAATACCAGGGATCACAGCAACTCCTTTATCTTTTAAAAGATCTTCACAAAATTTGAGTGAGTTGTTTGATATTTTTTGGATATTTACAAAAAGATAAAAAGCTCCATCAGGTTTGATGACAGATAGTTTGTCGCACTCTTCAAACAGACTTACAGCCAAGTCTCTTCTTTTTTGAAACTCTTTTCTCATAGACTCTATATCTTTATCAGCACTTCCATCTAGTGCAGGTATTGAGGCATATTGAGTGATTGTGTTGATATTTGAGGTGCTTTGGCTTTGAAGCTTTATCATCGATGAGATGAGTTCGCTCTTTGGGGTTGCCAGATATCCCATCCTCCATCCTGTCATTGCTACAGATTTGCTCAGACCGTTGATTGTGATGGTTCTTTTAAACATATCCTCACTGATAGAGGCTACTGCTGTAAAAGGTATGTCATAGACAAGCTTTTCATACATCTCATCACTTGCTACCAATATATCAGTCCCTTTTAAAATTTGAGCGATCTGTTTTAGCTCTTCTTCGCTATAGACTGATCCGGTAGGATTTGAGGGTGTTGTAAGAACCAAGAGCTTTGTTTTAGGGCTTATCGCCTCTTGGAGTTGCTTTGGTGTGATTTTAAAATTGTTTTTATCGTCTGTTTTTATAACAACACTTTTACCACCGAAAAAATTGACAATTTCAGGATATGTGACCCAGTAAGGAGAGGGGATGATCACCTCATCACCTTCATCAATCACTGTTGCAAAGAGATTAAAAAGCGACTGTTTGGCTCCGTTGCTGACTATGATTTGACTTGGATCGTAGTTTAGGTTGTTATCTCTTTTTAACTTTTTTGCAATCTCTTCTCTTAGTTCTACAATACCTGCAACTGCAGTATATTTTGTTTTGCCCTCATTGATAGCTTTGATTGCTGCTTCTTTTATCACCTGTGGAGTATCAAAATCCGGCTCCCCTGCTGAAAAGCTTATGATATCTTCACCCTTTGCTTTTAGGTCGTTTGCCAAGGTCGTAATAGCAATTGTCATTGATGTTGAGAGAGATTTAATCTGTTTTGAAAGCATTTATTACCCTTACAATGTTTTAGTGATAGTTTAATAAATTATTGCTTTAGGGCACCTCTAAAAAAAGAGCCAGAGTAAAAATCCAAAGCCTATAAGCAGGTTTATCCAGCTTCCTTCGCTAAATAGATCGATCATATTTTCATACAGATAGCCCTCAAGATAGGGAGGGTTGTTTTGTAGTTTGAGTTCAAAAAATTTCTTGATCTCATCTCCATAGATAAATGCGACTATTTCAGGAACGATAAATAAAAGAATAACAGATAAAAATCCCCAGATAGATTTTTTGGGCTTAAGACTTTTGAGACTCTCTTGAAACTTTGGGTTTTTGCTTATATCTTTTAATTTTTTTGGAATCATAAGGGCACCTCTGATACTAAATTGTATCCTCTGAATTACTTCCTGCTCTCAAACGGCTTCACGGTGGGTGCCCCAAAATTTCTATGAAATTTTGACCCTTCCGTTGCAGAGGTTGTTCGATCAGTAAGTAATTCAGAGGGTTTCATTATAACAAAAACTAAATTTATTTTGAGTTTCGTCGATACTAATTAAATATATTTAATATTTAGGAGAAAAAATTGTATAAATATACTTTGGTACTAATCTCTTTATTGATGATAGGTTGCGGTTCAAGTAAGAAGACTATATATATCGGCAAAGGTCAATATATAGATGCTCCGGTAAAGGGTATGCAATATCAGTGTGGAAGTGAACACGGGAAGACTGATGATAATGGATATTTCTATTATGAGCAGGATAAGGAGTGTGAGTTTTATCTAGGAAATTACAGTTTTACTAAAGTTGATGCTAAATATTTAAATAAAAATGGTGTAAAAATAAATGTATGGGATTTTAATACACTAAAAACAGCAAGACTTTTACAAACCCTTGATATTGACGGTGATGCAAGTAATGGAATAGAGCTTGTAGAAGATGAAGCAGAATCTATCCTAAAGATTAGTGATCTTGAAGATGACTCGATTAAGAAGTTGGTCAAATTCTTAAAAGCAGACTTGAGTGAATATAGTGGAAAATATATCACTTTGGATGAGGCACAAGAGCATATAGAAAAATCAAAAAACGGCAGTGAAGCTTTGGTACCAAAAATCACAGTTTCAGACTCAGTTACACAGGGTGATACAATTTTTTTGAGTGCCAAATCAAGCAAAGGTGATATCAAGAAGTATATCTGGTACCTAGGCAATACAAAGTTGGGTGAGGGTGTTGAATTTGAAATTTCATCAAATATATTTAACCTTGGTTCAAATGAGATCAAATTAACTGTCGTAGATAGTGACGGAAAATCAAACAGCATCACAAAGAGCTTGATCGTAAAACCAAAACCGACAGCTTGGGATAGTGCTTTTAAACTCTATGAAAAAGATGGAAACAGACTTTTAGTAAGAGATGATGAGTCAAATATCTATTTCAAATTTATCTCAAAAAATTTGAGCAAATCCGATATTGAAAAGTTGACTTTTTATATCAACAGTGATAATGATCTATACTCAGGAGCCGGAGAAAAGGGTTATGATTATAGATTAGGTA
Organism: Sulfurospirillum sp.; assembly: GCA_003978405.1. GTDB lineage: Bacteria > Campylobacterota > Campylobacteria > Campylobacterales > QNZT01 > QNZU01. The sequence continues at coordinate 9,280 of QNZU01000033.1, read as the reverse complement.
CTGATGGAATGTTCAAGTTGATGGACAAAGAGGATTATAACGGTATAAAGGTGCAAAATCTAAATACTTTGGCAGACAATAGCCAGATTGTATATACTATAAAAAAATCAAACATAGAGTATCTTGCAAAAGAGATTGAGATAGTAGTTTATAATGGTAGTAAATCTATTTTTGGTCTTCCTAACAGCTATAAAGTTACAAACTACACCCAGCCTGTAGATAATGTTGGACCAGTAATTTCATTGGATACAAAAGGTCTGCAAAAGATTCCGCTTCACGGAGTGGTACCAACTATCAATGCAAGAGCTTATGATGTGGGTGATAAAGCTGATGTTGAAGTTAGCATTGATGCTTCTAAAGTAGATTTGAGTAAAGCAGGATATTATGTGCTATATTTTCATGCCCTTGATAGCAAAAACAACAGGAGCACTAAAACCTTAAATATTCAAGTTGGTACTCCAAGCGAAAACCATATCATAGAAAAAAAGATGGGTGATCTAAATGAGAGTGTGATCATCCAAAAAGGGCTTGTCTGGGCAAACGATGATACAACTTCCATAGATACTACAAGAGGCTGTCTGATAGTGGGTGAGGATGAAGATAGTTCAAAGATAAAAGAGAGATTTGAAAACTATTGTGAAAATTCAAATTATGCCGGATTCACAGACTGGAGAGTTCCAACTGCTTTGGAGATGAGTAGATACACAATCCAGATGTTAGATGAGAGTAGAACTCCTGGTATGGCGAGAAAGAATTGCAGTAGAACTTTAGCACTTGATAGCAATGGTGCTTTGATGGCAGTTAGAACACACAATACAATGCTTCCTGGAACTTATGAATATATCATAAAACCTTCTGGTGGAAGGTGTGTTAGAGGTAGTGTTGATAACAGTACCTCTGATTTGAATCTTACCAAGATAAAAGGTGGATATGTGATGGAGCAAAAGAGCAAAAAGCTGATGTGGGTAAGTGAGTTTGACACTCATGGAACGGCCTGTCTTGCTATACATCACGATAAACCAAGTGAGTATGATACTTCTAAGAATTTTTGTAAAAATTTAGATTTTGCAGGATTTAATGACTGGAGAGATCCAACATCATTGGAGTTAAAGAGCTTTGTGCTTGAGACAAAAAACTCTCATATAATCCCAGGGTATCAAGCTCCATGCAAAAAGCTTTTGGCTAGAGATGATGAGAATGGTACCATTGTTGAAAAAGAGGTTTATACTAGATTTTCAACAAAAATAGGAGAGATAAAGGATTTAAATCTAAGCACAAATATCGGACTAAGGTGTGTTAGAGATGAGTAGTTACTAAAGAATTGAAGCTTCTGAATTACCTACTGATCGAACAACCTCTGCAACGGAAGGGTCAAAATTTCGTAGAAATTTTGGGGGTACCCACCGTGAAGCCGTTTGAGAGCAGGATGTAATTCAGAGGGTTCAATTAATTGCCATCATCAAAAATTTGTTTTTTGTGTTTTGTCTTTTTGGTATTTTTGATTCGTTTTAATTTTTGCAAAGAGTTTGCTCTGCGATGTATCATAGATGATGCCTCATCGCAGTCAAACTCTTTTTTTTGAAGCTCTAAAATATCCTCTATCAACTCTTCCATACCCTTGTAGTAGTTGTTGTCGAGAGGAACTTTAGTAACCTTTTGGATAGATTTGTCAATATTTTCCAAAAGTTGTAAAAAATTATTCTTTTTGCACTCTTCATTTGCATTTAGAAAATTGACACACTTTCCTACACCTCTTTCTATCACCCTTGTGTAGATAATTCTTAGATGTCTTTGGTGTTTGTCAATCTTCATTAGCTACTCATGATCTCATAAGGTCGTTTTATCTTTTCAATAAATAGATCAACTGAGATGTTTCTACTCTCTCTGGCAAACTCTTTGCCATCTAAAAATACCACAATAGTAGGAACTGAGAATATCTGCATAGATGCAGGAATTTCTGGATTTTTAGAAGAGTCTATATAGATCTGTTTGATGAGTGGAAAATGCTCTTGGAAAGCATGGCTTATCTTTGGTTTTAAAGCCTTACATACATTGCATGTGGGAGTGGAGAAGTATAATAGCACTCCAATCTCCTCTTTGATGATTTTTTCTAGATCTTCTAAAGATATATCTACCTCATTCATACCTTCTGTCCTTGTGTGATCTTTGGTATCTTTATCTCAAGCAGACCGTTTTTGTAAGAAGTTTGCAACTTTTCCACAAGTGCATCTTTTGGAATTGATATAATGGTTTTTGTCTGTTGTGTGGACTCTTTTGTAGTTATGGTACCATTTATCTCTATTTGTTGTTTTATCTTGGTAGTGATACTTATATTGAGAAATTTCTCATCTGCATCGATATTGACTTCGCTGTTTTTTGGATCTAATAGTGTAAATTTTGTATAGTAGTAATCTCCTTTGTCTTCGAGCTCTTTTGCAGTTAGATTTTTAATATTTTGAAAAAATTGGCTGAAGATTGGATCATCTTTTAACTCATTGCTTAGATTGTCAAGCTGTTTTGGGAGATTTTGCAACTCTTTTTGCAGCTGTTTAAATCCCTCTTGTGCCTGAATTTTAAACTCCGCTAATCCCTCTTGAACCTCTTTTGAGCTAAATATACTTTGAAGAAGATTCTCAAAACTCTTTTTGATCTTCTCTTCATCACTGCTTAAATTGCTTTGTAATGATGAGGTTTGTATATTTTGATTGGAAGTTGGATGTGGACTCTTTTTAGGTGCGATATTGACACTGATTTTTGGCTTTTGAACTTCTGTTTTTTTTTCTATTGAGCTAATCTCTAAATCTGGATGATCTTTTTTATAAAGCAGATATCCCTGATAGGCGATGATTCCAACTAGTATAAATCCGATACCTATAACTAAATTTTTATTCATGATTTTCTCCCTTTTACATTGTGATTGTATCAAAAATAGTGAAAAAATTTAAAATTAATTTGAAATTGGTCGATACTTATACAAAATATTGTAGGAAAATATATGTATAAACAACTATTTGCAATAACTGCCATCATTTTAGCTCTTTTAGGATGTGGTGATAGTGGTTCAAATAAGACTAATCAGACCAAAAGTTTAAATACACTATCAACAAAATCAACAAATCTGACTACAAAGATTGCTTTTATCGGTGATCAAGGTATGAACAACTCTACAAAAGAGGTATTAAAACTCATCAAAGATCAAGGCACAGATCTGCTTGTGATAAACGGAGATTTTGAGTATGGAGATGATCCAAAAGGTTGGGCAAAGATGCATGAGAGGATTTTGGGAGAGGATTTTCCCATCATCGCAGTTGCCGGAAATCATGATGAGCCTCTGTGGAAGCAGTATCAGCCTATCATTAAAAGATGGCAGGAGAATCCAAAGTTAGATTGCACTGGAGTTGCGGGGGAGTATAGCAGTTGCAGTTTTAGAGGGATTAAAATTGTTACATCAGTACCAGATATTTTTAAAACAGAGAGATACTCAAGGCAAAGAAGTGCCAAATTTGTTCTAAATAGTTTTAAAGATGATAACTCTATCTGGAGGATTTGCGGATTTCATAAAAATATGCATGCTATGCAGACAGGTGATAAAGGTGATGAGAGTGGATGGGAAGTCTATGAAGAGTGCAAAAATGCAGGAGCTATGATTACAACAGGACATGAACATGCTTATGCAAGATCGTATCTTTTAGATAGTATTGAAAACCAATCTGTTTTGTCCTACTCAAATGATATGGAGCTTAAAGAGGGGCAAAGTATTGTGGTTCTTAGCGGAGTCGGTGGAGAGAGTGTAAGAGAAGAGAAAAATGATGGCTATTGGTGGGCAGCAAAGGCAAATGCCACAAATGGATTGAAAAAAGGTGGAGCTCTTTTTTGCGAGTATGGAATTAGTGGTGATCCAAGAAGTGCAACTTGTTACTTTATGGATGTAGATCACAATATTTGGGATCGATTTAGTCTCCGCTCTAATTTATAGCTCATATGATACAATTGCCGAAAAAAGGGGTAAAATTATGTCGGCAATTTTTGAATCAGTAATTAAGACTCTGCCAAATGGAAGATGGTATATAGAGTTAAGAGATATAGAGGGCGATAGAGAAGCAGAGTGCCTTAGTGTTGAGGATTTTGCTAAGCTTCTTGAGGAGTGGGGAGCCGATTATGGACATGATGTCAATGTAACATGGAGTCAGGAGGATAATGTGAGTGAACTTCAAGTGCATGAGGTGAGAATGGAGATGATGGCTTACGAGCAGAAGATGAATGAAGAGGGTGGAGATCTATAATCCCTCTTCTAATACATCCCAAAGTATTTCAATTTGATTGTCATTTAGATCAATAGTTGATTTTGAATCAAACAAAGAGGATATTAACTCTTTTGAAAACTCCTCTCCAAACAGACACTTTTTGTGTGAAGGCAAAAATGCTCTTTTTAGTGTTAATTGCTTTTGAATTGGTTCATTGCATATAAAACAGATAAACTCTTTATGAAGTCTCCCTTCATGCTCTAATATCTCCAAATAACTCTCTATCAAAACTCTTTTTGGATTTTGTTTTGCTATCTTATGCACCGATTTTTCTAATAAATTAAAATAAAAATCATCTAGTTCAACAACATCTTTTAAATGTGAGAAAAGCATTTTTAAAAAGTGTTGCCAAACAAAAAATCTTTTTGATTCAAACATCCATTTATAAGAGAGTGGCAAAACTTCTCTTAGCATTGGTATTGATGATTTTGCCGAGTAGATCGCTTCAAAATCAATTTTATAGCCTATATTGATGGTGGAGTGTCTTGCACCATAAAAGCGGTATAGTGTCTTTAACCTCTTTTGTGTTAAAATAGAGACTATCAGATCCTCTTCTTTAACTCTGTTAATATTTAAAATATACCCTTGCATATGTAATTATACTGGTTTTAAGCTTTATTTTGGTAGGAGAGTTTTTAAATTATAAAAATTGACAAAAAAGAACTTCGAAAAATAGGGCATCTAAAGAGTAGATTTCCCAATTTAGCCAACTCTAATCAAACTTTAAGTAAAATCAAAAACTTTATACTTATGAGGTGTGGATTAATGATAGATAGATTAACTAGTTTTAAAGACAACTGCGGTTTTGGACTTCTTGCAAGTATCAACAATACCCCGACACACAAAAATGTTGAAGATGCAATTACCTCTTTGGAGAGGATGATGCACAGAGGTGCAATTGCGGCTGATGGAAAGAGTGGAGATGGAGCGGGACTACTCTTCTCAATGCCTGTAAAATTTATGAAAAAAGTGGCAAAACAAAAGGGTGTTGAACTCCCAGAACAGTTTGCAGTAGGTATGCTCTTTTTGGATGATAAAAATCAAAAAGAGAAGATTACAGAGATCTGTGAAGCCCATGATCTAAAAGTTTTGCTTTATAGAAAAGTACCTGTTAATAAAAGTGCCCTTGGAAAATTAGCTCTTGATACTCTACCTTTGATCTATCAAATTTTTATCACACCAAACTCAATCATCGCTACAAAAAGGTTTGAAGCACAGCTATACTTGACAAGAAGAGAGATTGAGAGTGCATTTAGTGAAAATGATAATTTTTATGTGCCTTCATTTTCAAACAAAACAATCTCATACAAAGGGTTGGTTATGCCTACCCATATCAAAGAGTTTTATTCGGATCTTAGTGATGAAGATTTTAAAGTGTCATTTGCACTCTTTCATCAAAGATTTTCTACCAATACACTGCCAAGATGGTCTTTGGCTCAACCTTTCCGTTCAATCGCACACAACGGAGAGATAAACTCAATTGCTGCAAATATATATAACTCAATTGCAAAGAGTGAATTTCTTAAAAGTTCTGTATTTTCCAAAAAAGAGATCAAAAAACTGCTTCCTATCACAAAATCTGGTCAAAGTGATAGTGCGAGTTTGGATAATATGTTTGAATTTTTGATCATCAACGGTATGGATTTTTTCAAAGCTGCAAGAGCACTGCTTCCTGCTCCTTGGCAAAATGCTCCCCATATGGATTCAAAACTAAGAGCATTTTATGAGTATATGAGCACCTGCTTTGAAGCTTGGGATGGGCCTGCTGCGGTGAGCTTGACTGATGGTAGATATATCGGCTGTATTTTGGATAGAAACGGTCTAAGACCGGCAAAATATATCATCACAAAAGAGGATCGTATCATCATTTCTAGTGAATATGGTGTTTTGGATATACCTGAAGAGCAGATCGTTGAGAGAGGCAGACTTCAAAGTGGCGAAATGATGGGAGTTGATCTAAAGTTTGGAAAAGTTCTAAAGAGTGATGCCATAGATAACTATCTAAAAAACTCAAACAATTACAGCGATTGGCTCAATGAGCATATGATCTATCTTCAAGAGCATGTAGAGTTGCCATTTTCTGATGTGAGTCGGTATGAGATTGAGGACTTGCATAAAAAGCAGAGATTTTTCAATATCACACATGAGACTCTAAATATGATCATAGAGCCTATGATGAAAGATGGCAAAGAGAGCACAGGAGCTATGGGTGATGATACTCCACTTGCCTGTTTCTCAGACAAACAGAGAAACTTTACCGATTTTTTCAGACAAAAGTTTGCACAAGTGACCAACCCTCCTATTGATCCTATCAGAGAAAAGGTAGTGATGAGTTTAAATACCGGCTTTGGAGAGGTTAGAAATATCCTTGATGAAGATCCAGAACATGCAATTAGAATCAAATCTATCTCACCTATATTGATGGAAGAAAAATTGCAAGTTTTACTATCATTTGGTGATGAATCACACCCAAGATACAACCCTTATTATAAGAGCAGGTTCTTCTCGACACTCTTTGAGAAAGATTTGAAAAAATCTCTTGATAAACTTATAAAAGAGGTTATCAAGGCGGTAAAAGAGGATAAAGTAAGGATTATAATTCTTAGTGACAGATGTGTCGATAGGGCTATGAAAAATATTCCTATGACTATGGTAGTTGGAAGATTAAATCAAGAGCTTTTATCTGAAGGACTAAGACACCTAACTTCTACTGTTGTTATAACAGCAGAAGTGATTGATTCTCACTCGTGTGCTACGATGATAGCTTATGGAGCAAATGCAATTTATCCATATTTGCTATATGCAAGTGTATTGGAAATGTCCAGGCAAAAAGAGCTATCAGCTTATGCACAAAAACAGATGTTTAAAAATGTCCATTCAGCCTTAAATGCAGGACTGCTCAAAATTATGTCCAAGATGGGAATTGCCACAATCGCCTCATATAGAAACTCATCTTTGTTCGATATTATAGGTCTTGATGAGCAGATAGTAAATGACTGCTTCAAGGATTCTGAGTCATTCTTGGGTGGTCTTGGTTATGAAGATATTGAAAAGAGGATTGAGAACAATCTCCAAAAAGCACTAGAGCTTGATTTTACCAAGAAGCTATTTCCTCTTGAGATAGGTGGTATTCATAAATATTTGCATGGCGAAGAGTATCATGACTACTCTCCAACAGTGATAGACTCTATTCATGATGCTGCGGCAAGTGGCAAAGAGAGTGATTATGAGAAGTTTAAAGATAGTGTAAACTCTCGTAAAATGAAGATGATTAGAGACTTTTTTGAGATAAAAAGTGATAAAAAGCCGATCTCAATCAATGAGGTAGAGCCGATCGAAGCGATTTTCAAGAGATTTGCGACTGCTGCTATGAGTCTTGGTTCTATCTCTCCTGAAGCTCATGAAGCTTTGGCACTTGCGATGAATAGGATCGGAGGTCAGTCAAACTGTGGAGAGGGTGGAGAGTCACCACAAAGGCTAAAGAGTGAAGCAAACTCTAAAATCAAACAGATTGCATCAGGTAGGTTTGGTGTAACTCCTGAGTATCTAAGAAGTGCAGAAGAGATTCAGATAAAAGTAGCTCAAGGAGCAAAACCTGGTGAGGGTGGACAGTTACCTGGACACAAAGTATCTCCTTTGATTGCATCACTAAGATATACAATCCCTGGAGTTACTCTTATCTCTCCTCCTCCTCATCATGATATATACTCTATTGAGGATCTAGCTCAACTGATCTTTGATCTAAAACAGATCAATCCTGATGCCACAATTACGGTAAAACTAGTATCAACATCAGGAGTTGGTACCATTGCAGCCGGAGTGGCGAAATGTTATGCAGATAAGATCATCATCTCAGGAAGTGACGGAGGAACTGGTGCTGCTCCTATAACCTCCATCAAACATGCCGGAAACCCGTGGGAGTTAGGTCTATCTGAAGCTCACAATGCTTTAAAGGTAAATGGTCTAAGAGGTATGGTTCATTTACAGACAGATGGTGGTCTAAAGACAGGTCTTGATGTGATAAAAGCAGCACTTTTAGGTGCTGAGAGTTATGCTTTTGGAACGGCAGCACTAACTCTTGTTGGATGTAGAATGCTTAGAATCTGTCATCTAAACAAATGTACAGTAGGAGTTGCTACCCAAGAGGAGGTCTTAAGGGAGCATTTTACCGGAACGGTTGATAAAGTGGTCAACTACTTTACACTCTTAGCCAATGATGTAAGAGATTATCTGGCATCTATGGGATATAAGAGTATGGAGGAGATTATCGGAAGAAGTGATCTTCTAAAAGTAATCGATGATGATTTTGCCAAAAAATTTGATTTCTCATCAGTTCTTTATCGATGTGAGGGAAGAGATACCAATGAGGTTGAGAGTAATGAACCGTTTGATAAAAATATGTTTGAAAAAGAGATATTAAAAGAGGTCTATCCTGCAATCTCAGATAGAGGTAAAAAGTTAGTTATTAAAAAAGAGATCAAAAATATCAACAGAAGTTTTGGAACTTTGATTTCAGGTGAAATTGCTAAATATTATGGCAACGAGGGACTAGATGAGGGAAGTATCAAGTTCAAGCTCCATGGTGTTGCAGGACAATCTTTGGGTGCATTTTTAAGTAAAGGAATCTCAATCTATCTGCAAGGTGCCGGTAATGACTATATCGGTAAAGGTATGAACGGTGGAAAGATAGTGATAGTTCCAAGAACTCAAGGAGAGAAATTTAGCTGTGGTGGAAACACCTGTCTATACGGTGCAACAGGTGGAACACTCTTTGTAGCTGGAAATGTGGGTGAAAGATTTTGTGTGAGAAATTCAGGTGCAATTGCTGTAGTTGAAGGAACTGGAGATCATCCTTGTGAGTATATGACCGGTGGAGTGGTTGTGATCCTTGGCAAAACGGGTGTCAATTTTGGTGCCGGAATGACTGGTGGTATGGCTTTTGTTTATGATGAGAGTCATGAGCTTATAGACAATCT
>QNZU01000100.1 GCA_003978405.1 Sulfurospirillum sp. | reverse complement strand
GGTTGTAAATGTATAGGTCTAAGTGGAAATGGAGGAGGGAAGATGAATGAACTTTGTGATCTTAACATTGTTGTACCCTCGTCAAATACTCCAAGAGTTCAAGAGATGCACACCACAATTGGACATATTTTAGCTCAAGCTATTGATAGGGTTAATGCTTAATTAATACTTTGTCTGATAATATAGTTAAATATTTTATAAAAGATGGAGAATTAATGAAAAAGATATTAGTAATACTTGGGTTACTAGGCACACTACTGAGTGCAGATATTTTGGGAACTATCGGTCTTGGATACTCAAGAGGTGATAATGATGGAAACTATGTTACTGCTTTTGGTCAAGCCAATTTTCTTGCAGGTATAGGCATAAGACTTGAATATACCAAAAATGTCGATGAGCATAAATCATTTTCAAAAGAGGATGTCAGTAGATACGGAGTATTTGCCACATATACCTTTTCAATGCTTCCTGTTATCTCAATCACACCCAAAGCAGGACTTGTTAAAACTGATGGAGAGTTTAGTTTAAAAGAGGTAGCTGGAAAACTTACTAGTTCAAAGACAAGATTTACCTATGGATTGGAAATTGATTATGATATGAATTCACAGTTTTCTTTGTTTGTCGGATATACAGACTATGGAAAAAAGCTTGATATCAAAGATGTTGATACCAAGGAGATGGATAAATCAAATTACATGGTAGGATTTAAACTGCATATTTAGGATTTCATTTTAATAAATATAAAATTTCCTCTAAGGAACTCAATCCCATTTATAGTTCCTTGGCAGGAGACTACTTTTTTTATAGTTCCATTTGTTTCAATTTTGGCATTAAATAATATTTCACCGTCCTCTTTTATAGGTTCAAATAGATCAATATTTGATTGGATTAGGGTAAAATCACCTTGATTTATTGATATAGTTGAGCATAAAATAGCACCAGTTATAAGTTCTGCACTGAAGATATAGCCGTTTTCATCTTTTTGATATTTCTGTGTATTGATAAAGATTGATGAAGAGTCTTCACCTAATGCTTTGATCTCATATGCTAAGTTATTTAAAATATTTTCATGAGTTTTTAGTTCAAAATTTTGAAGAATATCTTCATTGGTGCGTTCTATTACTGCCTCTTCCAAATCTTACCTTTAGTGCTAATGTAAAGATATATCGGAAGAGAATAGTGAAAGTTTATATATTGACTCTAATATATGCTCTTTTTGGTGCAGGATATCCTTCAACTGTGTAATTTGGGTCACTTGGATTTAAAAAATTCTCAAGACTTTCCCCTTTGATCCAATCTGTTTTTCTCTGTTCATTGTTTGTTGTTTTTTTAATTTCAAGCAGAGTAAACTCTTTAAAGCCTGCCCTTAAACACCAGTTTTTCAAAGCATTTACAGTAGGAATAAAGTATATATTTGGAATTTTGGAGTATCTGTTTTTTGGAGTCAAAGCGATATCTTCGTTTCCATCAATGATAAAAGTATCCAAAAAGAGTTCACCACCACAACTAAGTGATTTTTTTAGTGACTTTAAAGAGGAGATTGGATCACTTCTGTGGTATAAGACACCAAGACAAAAAATAGTATCAAATTTCTCTTCATAAAACTCAAGATGTTCGATTCCAAGCATCTCATAAGTGATATCACTTTTGATGAAATGATTGATAAAATCAAACTGGCTTTTATATAGGGGTGAGGGATCAAATCCGACAATCTTTTTTGGTGAGTTTTTTAAGAACCTAAACATATAGTAACCGTTGTTACAGCCGATATCTGCAACACTTTTCCCCTCTAAGTCAAAATATTTGCTAAGAAGATTGTATTTGATATTGCTTTGCCACTCACTGTCGATCTTGGTACCAAAGATTTCAAAAGGACCCTTTCTCCAAGGTTTTAGCATCTTTGCCAAATCTACTAACTCTTGTTTAGCTATTTTGTCAATTGCGCCATCTATCTTGATAATATCATCAAGCTCATATTTACAATCAAACTCTTTTAGAGAGTTTAGTTTATCTTGGATTGGTTTGATATCTTTCCACTCAAGCCATTTTTCTCGTTCTTTTCTTATCGAATCTATGTTCATTTATCAAAATCGCTGTAATTGATTAGATTTGTAGGACACTCTTTTACATAGTCTCCATTTGAGTCATAATACTCTTTGCATTTGCTGTAATATTTTGTAGATACTCCTGTATCATTAAAATAGATACATCCGTTAAATAGTAATAGAATGATTGACAATGCAAAATATCTCATCTTCTTCTCCTCTTAATGCTCTTTTTTAAAAATAAAATCAATACCGCTTGACTGTGGTGAAAGAGTCAAGTCTGTCTCAAAGTGATCAGAGTGTTGATACTTTATTTTTATTGTTTGAACAATATCATTAATATATATAATTGTAACTTTCTTTGATATCTTTTTACCTATCTCAAAACCCAAGTTTCCCTCTTCATTTGTGGTAACGATCAGTTTATCAAGTTTGATACCGAAATTTTTTACTATCTCTTTTGCAAAAGTGCTCCCAAAAAAACTTATTGCCATATTTGAACTGTTCCCTTTGCTTGAGAGAAGAGAATCAGAAGTTGAGTCAAAGAGCAAGAGAGAGAGAATATCACTTTGACTAAGAAATGGATTTGAACTAAAGTTTATGATAGGTGAATCCAATCTTCCTGTGATATCTATGGTGATCTCATAAGGGTTGGCATAGTATTTTGCTTTGATTGAAAGATAAGGGTTCCTAATATCTCCACCAAAGAGAAGTTCTGAAGGAAGAATTTTAAACTCTTTATCATGCTCTATATACTTTCCTCTTAACAAGGCAACTCTTCCTAAAAGTTCTAAACTTTTTTGTCTCTCTTTCCAGAGTTTTCCTTCTGGTAAAAACTCTATATCGATATTGTCAGTTTTATATTTAAGAGGCTTTAAAGAATTGATTGCAATATCGATAATAAGGTTGCTCTTACTCTTTTTTGATGATTCTTTTTTCTTTCTATCTTGAATGATAATGATATCAGGATCATCAATCTCATAATTTTTTTTGTATTTATAAGTAATCAGTGCTTTTAATACTGTAATTTTACCCTTTATGGATGTCTGATTTGGATCAATACGGGTTAATAGATCTATCTTTAAAAGAAAATCCCCTTCTTTGCCTTTATAATTAAAACCATCAGAGTAGCTTTTAATCTCTCCTTTTTTTTGTGAGATATTATAGAATCCGCTGTTTTTTAGAGTGTCATTGATCCAAAAAGATTTTATATTTATTTTTTCTTTATCAATATTTATCAGTGATGGTTTGTTTGAAAAAAAGTATCTGTTGTCATTTGCTATAAATGGAGATAGTTTATAACTCTCTATTGTCAAATCATTTGCAATTTTATGAAAATTGATATCGATTTTTTCAGCAAATGCAAATTTGTTTTTTTCATATTCATATACAAACCATCTACTTTTTAAATTGCCGTCAATTTTAGAGTAGTCACTGATAGTGCAGTTTAGATCGATCTCTCCATCGATTGGTACTGCTTTGAAGTTATAAACAGATTCAAGTTTTTTTTGAGCCTCTTTTAGTGAAATGATTTTTGTGTGAAAGATAAGTCTATTTTTATCTCCTTTGAGAATAAATGCTTCATCTTTTATACTGGTTTTCATATCTAAAAAAGAGCTGTTTAAATCGTAGAGTAGATGGATTTTGAGATTGGTACCAATATTTGACAAAAAGAGTTTTTTCTTTTTAATACTCAAATTAAGATCACTTGGAAATATAGAATCTAGCTTTAAATTTTTATCGATATTAGAAAGTATAGAGTTTTTTACGAGTTTGGTTTTTGCTTTTAGTCTAAAACCATCTTTAAAATCTATAACACCCTTTGCATTGAGTGCATTTGATTTTATATTGGTACCAATTATGAGTTTTGGAGATTTAAAATCAAGATCCATTTTACCATCAACTGTAGCCTTTAGCTCCTTTAACTCCTTTGGCAAATCAAATATAGATGAGACATTTAACTCTTTTGAGTGAAGTAGAAATTTTGCACTTTTAAAATTTTGCATATGATATTTTAGGTTAAAAGTAGAGGTATTCAAATCAGCTATCAATCTGTCTTTATCTCCAAAATATACAGCTTTTGCATCTTCTAGAAGAGGTAAAAACTTTTTTGGGAGCTTTCTAAAATGTTTAGAGTAGAGTTTACCCTTGTATGAGAGTGTTCTGTTTTGTTCTAAAATCAGGTAGTTATCTGCTATCAACTCTTTTGCATAGGGAGTTGTAAGATTTGCATCTGTGTGAGCTTTTAGAATATTGGTAGAGAATTTGTAGTGGACTCTGCTAAGAAGATGATTGATTTTGACTTTGTAGTTTTTGAATTTAGAGGCAAAAAGTGAGGGGGTTTTAAGTGAGATATTTGAATCTATACCTTTTAAATTGGCAAAAATCGTTAAATTTATCGGGTTTAAATTTTTAAAATTGATAATCTTTATATCTGCGTTTAATCTTTTGTGGTTTAGATTTAGAGTGCTTTTGCCAAATAGATGATTTTTCTTGATATTTGCATCTAATTTTAGTTTGGCAAGAGTAGTGGTACCAATGAGTGAGATTGTTTTGGCATTTAAAACAACCTTTGAGATATTTGAATCAATATTGCTATCAAGGTTTGAGATGGTTAAAACAGCTTTGTCAATTCTCTCTTTGCCTATTTTAAGAGGTAAGATTGAAAGGTTTGCTTTTGTGATAAGAACTCTTTTTATAGGAATATCGCTTTTTTTCTTTGACTTTGTGGCTTTTATAGATGATATAAGCTCACTAATTGTTTTTATATCGATATCTTGTAGATTTAAATTATCAATCTTTAGAGTATCACTATCGAGTGAGCCGTAAATTTGAAGTTTTGCGAGGTTTGATAGTGCATCTACATTAAATTGCTTGATTGAGAGATTTTGATCTTTAAAATGTATCTTTTTAGCTTTTAGAGTTAGAGCTTTTAAATTTATGTATCTATTGATATAAGGAAGTGTGGAGACCTTTATTTTGTCGATATCAATATCTAAGCTAAGACTGCTTTTTTTGGAATGCTTTTTTGTTTTGGAATTTTCAAGAAGCTTTTCAATGCTCATAAGATTTAGATTATCTATATTGATAGAGCTAATTGATACTCTTTTTTTCAAAAGAGATTTGAAATTCCATGAGATATCTGCAGAATCTGCGATAAGATAGTTTTTATATCTTGGTTTTTCTATTTTAATTGATTCTAAGATTGAGCCTGAGATTGAAGAGTATGTGATATTTTTATCTTTTAGGAGTGTAGTGGCTAGATAATCAAGACTCTTTTGACTTGATGCAAAATAGATAATAAATGCACCAATCACTAGTGCGATTTCAAGTAGTATTATACTCCAAACAAAGCTTTTTGAGAGAACTCTTTTCAAAATGATTGACCTACTTGAAAGTGAATTGCATATTGGGAGCTATCTTTGATATCGTAACCGATATCAATCTTTATTGGACCTATTACAGATAGGTATCTAATACCTGTGCCTATCGAGCTTTTAAAATCTGTGTCAAATTTGGATGTTTGTAGATTTAGCATTGTAGCATCATAAAAGAGAGCAAAGCCAAACTTATCCCATACCCAGTAATCAGCCTCTACAGAGGTGTCAAGCATAGTTTTTCCACCCATATCTTTACATTTAGAGTCTGTAGCTCCCAAACGGTTGTATCCATAGGCTCTGTTTGAAAATGCTCCTCCGGCGAAGAAAAGCTTAGATTCAGGAAGAGATTTTTGAAACTCATTTATCAATCCAAGTTTTCCTTTTATAGCAACTGTAAGTTTATCCCAACTTCTAATAGCTCTTGCTTCACTTAGAAATTTCATGTAAGTTGTATCTGATCGAAGATATTTTATACCACTCTCTAGGTAAGAACTGATATATATACCGTTTTTTGGATTGATTTTGGAGTCTCTGGTATCAAGAATAAAATTTATAAATGGATATAGCAAAAAGAAGTGTCCATCAGATATGTTACATATCTCTCCTTTTTTATTGATATAAATTTTCTCAAATCCAATACCAGAATCGATACTAAAAAGGTAGTAATCTTTTTGCAGGTGTAAAATATTTGATATCTTTTTTTCATCAAATTTTTCATAATTGTATTTTGAGAAACTAAACTCATTTTTTAGATCAAGGTAGTAATCTTTTGTAAAAGGCAAAGTGGTAAATGCCGGCCAAAATAGTGTGTTTGAGATATATTTCTCTTTTTTGGAGTATTTTAGATTAAATGAAATTTTTCTGGCATCTCCTTGAAAATTTCTTTGACTCCAGTTAAAAATCGCTTTGGGCCCTAGGTCTGTTTCATAACCAACACCGATCTCCTCAGTAATTCTTTTGCTTTTTGGAGAGAGTTTTATAGTAAGATTGATGGTATTTGTGTTTTGGTTTTGTTTGATATGTATGGAGTTAAAGGCTTCAAGTCCTGATATAGAGCTGTAAGCATCTTTTATCTTTTTACTACTGTATGTTGAGCCTGAGCGAAAATTTAATCTTGATAAAATGACCTTTTTGTCGATATTTTTAGGAATAAATAGATCTATTTTACCAAATTTGCATAGACCGTTTTTTTGTAAATGATATTTTAAATCTGAAGTTTTTTTATCTAGATCGATATATGCTTTGGTATCTAAAAGAGCATTACAGTAGCCATCAATTAAGAGCTGTTTTTTGATATTTTGTTTTATTTTGATAAATTTTGTAGCCTTAAATCTCTCACCTTTTTTAAAATTGATAAATCTTTTATATTCAGAGGATAGATTTGCCTCAATAGAGTGAACTTTGACAGGTTTTTTTGCATCTATGATGAAAGTAATTGTTTGGTTGTCTTCATCTTTTTGAATATTGGCTTCATAAAAGCCTTCAGATTTATAGAAATTTTTTAGAGTTTGCAGTAGAGCATTTGAGTATTTTGGATCAATTTTTACTCTTTTGTCTTTAAAAAATTGGTACCAACTTGGAGTCTCCAAACCTAAAGCTTCAAGAATCTGATCTTCTTCAAAATATTTATTTCCACTAAATTGAAGATATTTTAAACTAGCTGCATAGATAAAAAAAGGAGACAAACAGATAAGTATAGCTACTTTTTTTATCACAAAATCCCTTTTTTAGTTGATTATAACAAATAAAATTTAAATATGTTATACTCACAAAAAGTATTGGAGCAGGTAGTGAAATTGCTGTTATTTGTGGGAGTAGGGGGATTTTTTGGAGCAATTTGTAGATATCTTGTGAGTTCATTTTTGCAAACAAATCTAAGCTCACATTTTCCGGTAGGAACTCTTGGAGTAAATATCATAGGATCCTTTTTGATAGGCTTTTTGGCTTTTTATTTTCAATCGCACTCATCGCCAGAATTTAAATTGATGATAATAACAGGTTTTTTAGGGGCTTTGACAACTTTTTCCACTTTCAGTTTTGAGAGCATTATGCTTATTGATGAGGGAATGTATATAAAAGCACTTTCAAGTATATTTTTAAATTTAACTCTTTCTCTTCTTGCCACTATGAGTGCAATAGCTCTTTATAAAAAGCTTTTTATGTAATTTTTTTGTATAATGGCGCAAAATTTTAAAGGGTATTTGTGAGAGCATTAATCAGTGTGAGCGATAAGAGTGGAGTGGTTGAGTTTGCAAAGGGTTTGCAAAAGCTTGGTTTTGAGATCATCTCAACGGGTGGTACTTATAAATTACTAAAAGAAAACAAAATTGATGCAGTTGAAATCAGTGAAGTTACAAATTTTCCTGAGATGTTTGATGGAAGAGTAAAGACACTAAACCCCCTAATTCACGGTGCAATTTTATACAGAAGAGATCTAGACTCTCATACCAAGATGGCAAAAGAGCATGGCATTGAGGGTATTGATCTAGTTTGTGTTAATTTGTATCCGTTTAAAGAGACTATTGAAAAAACAGATGACTTTGAAGAGATTATTGAAAATATTGATATTGGTGGACCTGCAATGGTTCGAAGCAGTGCGAAAAATTTTCAAGATGTCTTGATAGTAACTAGCACTGATGATTATGAAGAGGTTTTATCCAGATTAGATGAGGGAAAAATAGATATAGAATTTAGAAGAAGTTTGATGATAAAAGCTTACGAGCATACCGCTTCATATGATGCTATGATAGCAAACTATATGAACCAAAGGTTTAATGGCGGTTTTGGCAATAAGCAGTTTATTGTAGGAGAGAAAGTCTTTGATACAAGATATGGAGAGAATCCTCATCAAAATGGAGCTTTGTATCAATTTGAAGATTTTTTTACAAAGCACTTTAAGGCCCTAAAAGGTGAAGCCAGTTTTAATAATATGACCGATATCAACGGTGCTATTAAAATAGCGGCTTCATTTGGAAACGATAAAGCAGTAGCTATCATTAAACATGCCAATCCATGCGGTTTTGCAATCAAAGAGAGCCTTTATGATAGCTATGTAGAGGCACTAAAATGTGATCCGATCTCTGCATTTGGTGGAGTTGTTGCAATCAACGGAAGGTTGGATAAAAGATTGGCAGAGAAGATCAATGAAATTTTTACCGAAGTGATTATTGCCGCTTCAGTTGATGAGGATGCTTTAAAAGTGTTTGAAAACAAAAAGAGAATCAAAATTTTTACACAAGATAGTGACTATTTGACTCTAAGTAACGATAGATACGATTTTAAACATATTGATGGAGGATTTGTCTATCAAAATAGTGACATGGTTCAGGACGATGAAGTCAAGAATGCAAAATGTGTTAGCAAAAAAGAGGCTTCATTAAAAGAGTTCAAAGATCTTGAGATTGCATACAAAATTGCGTCACTCACAAAGTCAAACTGTGTTGTATATGTAAAAGATGGAGCGATGGTGGCTATTGGTATGGGAATGACAAGTAGAGTTGATGCCGCCAAATGTGCCCTGCAAAAAGCCAATGAGAGTGGACTTGATGTAAGTGGAAGTGCATTGGCGAGTGAAGCTTTTTTCCCATTTCGTGACAGCATTGATGCGGCTGCAAAAGCGGGAGTAAGTGCTGTAATAGAACCAGGTGGCAGTATTAGAGATGATGAAGTGATAGAGGCTGCAAATGAGCATGGTATGAGTCTATATTTTAGTGAGGTAAGGCACTTTTTGCACTAAAGAGTTAGTGCAAAAAGATTTAGCTCAAAGCTTTGGAAATTTTTGTCCATATTTGAACCCATTTGCTTGATGGGTGATTTGGTGTAATAGGTGATTTCTCATTAAATGATCTCATCTCGTTATGCAGTCTATCTGGGTTTGCATCAGCAAGGTCAGAGATAGAAGATATACCTACAACTTGAAGAAGTTCGGCATGTTGTGCATTAACTCCAGGAAGTGCTATTAACTCTGCCATACTAATCCATGATTCTATCGCATCAGGTTGAACTCTAAGCTCTTTTGCAAATTTTTGTATATCATCTTCCTTACCTTTTAATCTATGAACCAAATCACTTGTAGTATAGATACCCAAAGCATTAAATATCGAAGCATATTTTGGTCCTATTCCTTCTATCGTTTGTATATCATAGTCATCTTCTAGATGATCATCTGTGTGAATATCAATACCATGTTTCTTATAAAGTGAAAGTTTTTCTTGGTTTAAAATTCTACCTTTTTTTGTTTCTTCGATATCTGTTTTTGTCGCTTCTATGTCTCTGTAACTTGAGTTTCCATCAAAGTCTGTTTCATTTTCTAGCCCTCCTCCTACACTCATAAGTGGAGTTGTAGTGTTATCACCTTTGTCATAACCTTTTAGTCTAGCTTGTTCAGTTACATCACCTTCTACATTTATATCTTGAGCACTATCACCATTGTAAAAAGATTGATTTTGTAGTCTTGAGTTGTAATCATTCTCAATGGAACCTAGTTTTAATTTCCACTCCTCCTCACAATCTCTTAACTTTCTTGAACATCCACCTCTAAGCAACCATCCTATAACTGCACCGATTAAACCTGCGATTAATAGACATACTAAAATTTGTGCTAATAAATAACTCATTATATTTCTCCTTTTATTTTAAATTCAATTCTTCTATTTTGTGATCTACCCTCTGGAGTTTTGTTGCTAGCTATTGGCATACTCTCTCCATATCCTACAGATTTGATAAGATTTGGGTTGACACCTTGGTTTATTAGATATTTTCTAATAACATCAGCTCTTTTTTGGCTAAGCCATTTGTTATAATTTGCTCTTCCTTTTGAGTCTGTGTGTCCGCCAATTTCTAAAATTAAACCATCTTGATGTGAACACTCTTTCATGGCATTTGCTATTTTGTCCAATATTTCATAACTATCATTTGCTAATTGAGAACTATTAAAAGCAAAATGTATAGTATCAGTTGAGAGTGCACTATTTATCATATCTTGACAAGATATGGTTGCTATCTGCTGTTGAGTATTTACAGCATCTTTTTTGATCTCTTTTTTAGTTACTTTCTTAACTATCTTAGGTGTTGTAGTTTTAGGTGTTATATTGTTTGCAACAGCAATTTTAGCACCTTTTATAGGGGATGTTACAATATAATCACCTTTGAATCTTCCATAATGGTTATTTGGATTTGACATTACAGTTTTAATGCTCTCTAGAAATTTAACTTTTTGTTCATAAGAAGGCAAATGTGCCTTGAAGAGATAAGCTTTGTTTGTTATGTTCATCTCACCAAAATCAACATTTGAGAGTTTTTCTATTCCAAATTGGCTCATATATAACCAATCTTTAGGTGCACCTTCTTGAATCTTCAATGAGTCTTTTATATCTGAGTCTTTAAAATATTTTTTTGCGGTATCCAAGAGTTTGTCATGAGCTTTCTTATTTGGTACCACTCCTTCTAAAAAGAGTTTGCCTTTTGCGTTTTTTACCATATATATATTGTAATTTTCTGCAGATTTTTTACTCTCTTGTCCTTGTTTTTCAACATTTTTTGCCACATCTTTTTGTGCAGAAGAGTTTGAGTTGTTTTGCTCATTTTCATTGGTAGCTACACTGTTTGAATCAATATTTTCTTGTGTGTTGTCTGTCAATTTACCGCTATTTTCTAGCTGAAGATCATTTTCAACTCCACCAATTCCAGGAATTGCTCTGATAATTTGTGCTGCTTCATTTTTTGCTTCTAGTGTAGGAGCAGTACCTGTGAGCCTGATGATATTGGTACTTTGTAAATCATCACCTACAAGGTGTGCATTTGCCCATGAAAACTGATGTGCTGTAAGTGTTGAATCCGCTTTTGAGATCAGATTTGTCTTGATCGAATCAGCTTTTGTTTTAAAGCAAAATAGACTAAGCAGCCCAATTAAGATCATCCCCAAAAGTGCTAATAAAACTTTCCTCATTGAAGTCCTTTTATAATAAGTTATTATGTTTGATTGTAACGAAAAAAGCTTAAAGTTAAATATATTTTTACATTATTAAAATTATGTTTAGATTTTTTTAGAGGTGTCCTAAAGTTAGATCTATTTTGTAAACTTTTTTTACTAGTTTTTTAAGATTGTATAGCAGTTCATCGGCATCTTTTCCATCATCTGGATAAGTTACAATTGTATCCTTTATATCCTGATTTACAAACAGTTGTAGTCCCTCTAGTAGCATTGTAGCATCGTTCCATCTAGTTTTTGGCAATAAGATAATATAGTTTTTCTTATATTCAAATATCACATCACTATCTCTGAAAATAATCTGAATACTCTTTTTGTTTTCAGTTTTTTGTAGATGATCTACTTTTAAAAAGAGAAGTGAAAACTCTTCAAAATCACCACTATTAAATCGTTTTATCAATGCAATGTGGTGCTGTATCAGAGCTTTTAATATATCGGCATTTAATATTGTCATTGCCATAACCTCGTCCCTAGAGTGGATTTATGATTATACTATCGGCTGAATATTAATAAACTTAAATATGTTATAGCCATTACTATATTCATATGTGAGTTTCATATGATGAGCAGTTAAAATACTATCTACTATGTATAGACCCAATCCAAAACTTCCAGGTGTTGTGTTTTCTCCTTGAGTGAATGGCTCGGTGTAGTATGATAGCTCATTTGGGAGTTTTGATCCTAGGGTTGCAAACTGAATTGATTTAAAATTTGCAGAAATCTTCACACGATTATCTGTGGAATATTTGATGCCGTTATCTATCATGTTTTTTATAGCAACGGTAAAGAGTTTGAAATCGACTTTAATATTAAGGTCGCTTTGAATCATCTGCTCTATATATTCTGGATTTGCCATGGAGATATCAATAGCTTCATCTATAATGTCAATGACTCTATATACTCTTTTTTGAAGATGTTGTCCATTGACCGATATCTGCTCAATGGCTGTAAATTCATTTAAGAGACTCTCCAGTCTTGAGAAAGTTGAAATTAGTCTATCTTTTTGTTTTCCATCTTCAAGCATCTCAGCTGTAATTCTTCCTTTTGTGATTGGTGTTTTTAACTCATGCATAATATTTCTCAAAAAGAGTCTTCTTGAATTGTTTAACTGTCTGATTTGAGAGACAGCATAATTAAAGGCATTTGCAACTTCACTGATTTCATTATTGTTTTCCATCGCACAGTCAATATCCAGATCACCGTTTGCAAATTTATCCATTTCGGCTTTTATTTTTCTTATGGGTTTTAGTTTTTTGATTGTCATTATGTATGTGAGCAGTAAAATAATTCCGATTCCACCAAAAATAAGTTTGATATATAATATCTGTTTCACATATGGTTTATAAGCCATATCTTCTAAGAGAATTGAGTTTCCGTTGATTGATTCTACAAGTAGATAGTTATTTTTGTGATAGTAATAGATACTACTACTTCCAAGCCTAAGCGATACTTTTTTTAAAATTTCTCCATTTTGCACAATCTTTTTTATATAATCTTCATCTGTAATGAGTTTTACTTTATATATTTTTAATATTTTTTTAAATTTTTTATCGATGGGTGGAGAGATAAGAGAGATCAGTGTAGATCTAGCTACAATCGCATACCTGTTATTTAACTCTTGTGTATATTTTTGTTTATCATATTTTAGAAGATTAAAATATGCAACCAAAACACCAAGAGCTGCAATAAAAAAGATAAAAGTTATACTAAAGAAGATCGAGGATTTTTTCATTGAACAAGTTTATACCCGACACCTCTTACGGATATGATATATTTTGGATTTTTTGGTGTGTCGCCTATCTTTTGTCTGACTCTTCCTACTAATACATCTATGCTTTTGTTGGTACTATCTTCGTTGATTGAGTCAACATTATAGATCAAATCCTCTCTTGAGACTACATTGCCCTCTTTTTGGATCATATATTTTAATATTCCATATTCAGCTTTTGTAAGATTTAAAGGTTCCCCTTTAAAGTGTATCTCATTTTTATCTTCATAAACTATCAGATCCTTCTCTTTTGCAGGAGCTTTTTTACTTTTGGCTGCAAAATCGTGTTTTTCTCGTCTTAAAAGAGATTTTATTCTCGCTTCCAATTCTCTTGGATTGTAGGGTTTTGGCAGATAATCATCTGCTCCTCTTTCAAGTGCTTCGACTTTGTCATTGATATCGTGTCTTGCAGAAGATATGATAATAGGTATATCGTGTCGTTTTCTGATGTCAGTACACACATCAAGCCCATCAAGTCCAGGGAGTGTAAGATCCAAAATGACAAGATCAAATTTGCCGGTATTTAGAGTTGAAATACCTAAAAAAGGGTCTTCTACATTTGTGATCTCAATATCAAACTGTAAAAGATATTCACTCAATATCTCGGCAAGTTCCGGATCATCTTCTATCATTAAAACTTTTATCATTATACACCTTTTTGATGAAGTCGCCTAATTTATTTGCTGCTCTTAAGTAGCTTCACACTTGGTACCACAAAATTATGTTTTACCATTTTTGTTATAGAGCTTGTTCAAAGAGCAAGTAAGCAGAGACTTAATTATTATACCTAAGCTTAGGAAGAAAAATCAATTAATAGTAACCTGAATAAAAAAAATCGTTTATTTCATAAGAAATTTTTCAAAGTTGATTGACATAGACTAAACTTTTATGATATAATGTGCCTAAAACATAATAATATTATCAATAATCATTAGAGTAAGGAGAGTGATGTGAGTAAAAGTTTATATGAAACTTTAGGTGTCAGTGAGAATGCAACAGCTGATGAGATTAAAAAAGCTTACAGAAAATTGGCAAGAAAGTATCATCCTGATATCAACAAGACAGCAGAAGCTGAAGAGAAATTTAAAGAGATCAATGCAGCATATGAGATTTTGAGTGATCCAAAGAAGAAGCAACAGTATGATATGCATGGTGATAATATTTTTGGTGGACAGAGTTTTCACGATTTTGCAGGTGCACAAGGAGGTGTGGATCTTGATGAGATATTAAGATCCATATTCGGAGGAGGATTTAGCAGTGGTACCAGTGGAGGTTTTAGTGGAAATTTTGGTGGAGGAGGATTTGGAAATTTTGGTGGGGGCGGATTTAACACACCAAATTTGGATATTGAGACTAAAATAGTAATTCCCTTCGATGTAGCAATAACCGGTGGTACCCATTCAGTAAGTGTCAATGGTGATAGATTTGATGTAAAGATACCAGCAGGCATAAAAAGTGGTGAAAAATTGAGAGTAAGAGGCAAAGGTGAGTCTCATGGTTCTCAAAGAGGAGATTTATATATCAAGGTTGAAGTTGCTCCATCACCTGAATATATAAGAGATGGTGACAATCTTATAAAAGAGGTTGATGTTCCGTTAAAAACAGCACTTTTTGGTGGGAAAATAAAAGTAAAAACACCTTATAGAGAGATTACTATGAAGATACCAAAAGGTATTAAAAGTTCTCAAAAACTCAGAGTAAAAGGTGAAGGGGTAATTAACAGAAAAACAAAAGTAAAAGGTGATCTATATGTAAAAGTCAATGTTGTTTTGCCAAATATTGACGATTTAGATCCACAATTGGTTGAAATTATGAAAGAAAAATTACCAGAGTAAGGAGAAAATATGCATGGATATGATGAACCTGTTTATCAAATAAGTGTTGTAGCAAAAGCACTCAATATTCATCCTCAGACATTAAGGCAGTATGAGAGAGAGGGGTTGATAACACCCTCTAGAACAAATGGAAAGATAAGACTGTATTCGCAAAAAGATATCGACAAGATTAATTTGATTTTAAGACTCACTAGAGATTTGGGAGTCAATTTGGCTGGAGTTGATATTATTTTACAGTTTAAAGATCAGATAGATAGTTATGAGAGTGAGATTGAGGATTTAAAATATGAACTTGCAAAGTTAAAAAATCAAGGTATGGTACCTGCCCAAAAATCATTGGTAACAAAAAAGAGTGTTTATGAAATAATTTTGTTTGGAAAGTAAAAAGATTTTATAGGGTATAATGCCCTATGTTTAATATCGTCTTAGTTACTCCAAATATACCACAGAACACCGGTGCGATCGGTCGTATCTGTGTAAATAGTGATGCAATTTTGCATCTTATTAAGCCTCTTTCGTTTGATATCTCCCAAAAGGCACTTCGCCGTGCAGGACTCGATTACTGGAAACTTCTTGATCTGAGAGTTTGGGAGAGTTTGGATGAGTTTTTGAAAGAGAATTTACAATACAAAGATCGTTTTTTCTTCTCTACTACCAAATCAACCAAACCATATTTTCAAGCCCAGTTTAAAAAAGGTGATTTTATCTTTTTTGGTAGTGAAACAGAGGGTTTGCCGCATGAACTGATGGAGTTAAATCCCAAAAACAAGATCACAATTCCTATGGGAATGAACGGAAGATCACTAAATCTAGCCGTATCAGTTGGAATAGTGCTCTATGAGGCGATTAGACAAAACTTTGAAGATTTTGGAGAGTAGATGAAAGATATCAACAAGCTAATTAGTGGAAGCAAGAGATTTAAAAAAGTAGAGTTTAAAAAGAGAAAGAGAGAGTTTAGCAAACTTGCTAACAAGGGGCAAAATCCAAAGATCCTCTTTATCGGCTGTTGTGACTCAAGAGTCCTTCCAAATCTCATCACAAACACGGGGCCTGGAGATCTCTTTGTGGTAAGAAACATAGGAAATTTCGTAGCCCCATATAAGGTAGATGAGGATTACCACTCAACTGCAGCTGCCATTGAGTATGCGGTAAATATCTTGGAGGTTGAGGATATCATCGTGTGTGGGCACTCTCAATGTGGGGCAATTTCAGCACTTTATTATGATGATAGTAAGTTTGAAAAGAAAGAGATCCCTCATGTCAAACAGTGGCTTGAACTAGGAAGAGAGGCTAGAGACTTCGTGCAGGAGTGGGGTGGAGAGTTAAGCGATGAGGATAGACTTACGATGACAGAGGAGATTTCCGCTATTTTTCAACTTGACAATCTCCTGACTTATCCAAAAGTTCAAGAGAGAGTAAATGAGGGCAAACTATCACTTCATGCTTGGCACTATGATATCAAAAGTGGTGAGATTTATGCCTATGATGAGGAGCTTGAGGAGTTTGTGCCTCTTAATAGCTAAGCACCTCAACACCCATTATAAGAAGTAGATCCAACTCATCTTTAAAGCTCTCTTTTGAATTTGCATCGATATATAGTTTTTTTAATGATCTAAACTCCCTCAGAGCTGAAATATCGCTCAAATTTCTAAGATAGGATATATCAAGCTCTTCTATATTCTCATATGCATGGTTATATTGATTGATGAAGTCATTTAAGTTTCTTATGTTTGGATTTTTTGAAATATTTACTATCTTGACACGGTTTTGGATATGGTGAAGCCTGATATCCGGAAAGATATTTCCACTAAGATCAACGATCTTGA
>QNZU01000028.1 GCA_003978405.1 Sulfurospirillum sp. | reverse complement strand
ATCCTGAACTTAGTGTGATTGGTCCTGTTGCTTACTATCTGCTTGATAGTTTAGGTTCACATTTTTTAATCATTTATACGGTAGTTTATCCTCTTATTTTAGGTGGAGTGTTTGCCTATTTGGGATATTTGATATTTAAAAGAAAAGATTTGTTATAGGAGTTGTTATGAAAAAAATCATTTTGCTTTTTACACTTATTTGTGTGGTTTCCTTTGCAAGAGATATTAAACTAAGTGAGAATAATGCTACTGATCCAGTATATCTGCTTCCACTAAAAAAGTATCCAAAATGGATCTGTGAAGCAGAGCAAAAAAGTGGAAAGAAGGTCTTTTTCTCCTCTGTAAAATCGATGATGAATGTATATTATCATCAACCATACTTCATAAAAGAGAAAGTTTTAGATAGCAATATTAGTAATTTGTATGTGCAAGATTATCTAAATGGCAGAAAAGTTGATGCAAAAAAGGCAAGTTATCTCTTTGGAAGTCATGTTGTTGGACCTCATGGAGATGATTTGATCCCTTTTGAAAATGAGACAAATGCAAAACTCTTTATGTTGAAAAATGGTGGCACAAAAATATTACCTTTTAAAAGATTATCAAAGGGATTAATTAGATATTTAGATATGTGATTATTTTAAGTTTAAGGTCTGTTTTTGACAAAAATTCTCTTAACTTAGATATAAGTTAAATTTTAAAAAATAGTATAAATTAGATAGCCCTTTATTATAATAAATTTTATACAATCAGCTTTTAGTTTAAGATTTTTAACTTTAAGGGTGATTGTTGAATGAAAAGTTTTAGTGTTAGATACAGAAATATTGATAAATTAAGACAATTTATTCAAAAGGAAAAAATCGAAAATTCAACAAAGACCCTTATTCAAATTTTCAGCTCAGATTTTCAAGCAAACAATCTCAAAGAGTTACTAAAATATCTTCATGTTGATTTTAGTGAAACGGTAATTATAGGAGCTAGTTCCAATGGTGAGATCTTTGGAGAGAAAATTCTTTTAGATGATATTTTAATCAATTTTACGATTTTTCAACACAGTTTTATAAAAGCTTCATATAAAAGTGCAACTACAAACAGTTATGATGATGGTAAAATTCTAGCCGGTGAAATTCATCAAGAGCATCAAAAAGCGATAATTTTATTTAGTACACTCCATGATATAAATATGCAACGACTCCTAAAAGGGGTTCAAAACAGCACAAATGACTCTATTATAAGTGGTGCAGTGGCTGCAGATAAGAACAGATTTGAACAGAGTTATGTGATATTTAAAGATAAGATTATTTATAACGGGTATGTTTGTGTAAGTATTGCCGGAGAGAATTTAAAAGCTAATAACCTATACAAGCATGACTGGGAGCCGATTTCAAAAGAGTTTAAAGTAACCTCATCAAAAGATAATAGAATGTATGAGATAGATCATATCAAAGCAACATCAATTCTCAAAAAGTATTTGGGTCAAAACTCACTCAAAAATCTTCCATACTACTCTTTGCAATTTCCTTTTATTGCCAAGCGAAGGGGAGTGGATTTGAGTTTGTCGGCAAACAGAGTTAATAGCGATGGTTCTTTGGAGTTTGGTACCAATATAAAAGAGCAAGAGATTATAGAACTCTCATTTGCGAATATAAAAAAGGCAAATGAGGGTATAGCGGATTTGGAAGAGAGATTAAAAGAGATAAACTCTGAAGTAATTTTTATCTACTCTTCAAGTGCAAGAAGAGAGTTTTTAAATGAGATTCACAAGCATGAGATTGATGTAGTTTCAAGTTTTGCTCATACAGTAGGATTTTATAGTTTTGGTGAATTTTATTCCAATAAAAATCTTTCACTTTTTATGAGTCAAACTCTTGGACTTTTATCTTTGAGTGAAGAAGAGTCAAAATCAAAAAAAAGAGTATTAAAAAAATGGAAAAAATATGAGCTTTCAAATGAGTTTGATACGATTGAGACTCTTAGAAATATCGCTAAAGTATCTTCTAGCGAGTTAGAGAATTTAAATAAAAAACTCACATACAAAGTAAATGAGAGTATCAGGCAGATCAGAAAGAAAGATTCTATTATGATTCATAACAGTCGTCTTGCACAGCTTGGGGAGATGTTGGGATTGATAGCTCACCAGTGGAGACAGCCTCTTAGTGCTATCTCAGCCACGGCAACTGGTATGGGTGTAAAGATTGAGCTTGGAAATTGGGATGAGAA
Source organism: Sulfurospirillum sp. (assembly GCA_003978405.1). Taxonomy (GTDB): domain Bacteria; phylum Campylobacterota; class Campylobacteria; order Campylobacterales; family QNZT01; genus QNZU01. Next base: position 14,961 of record QNZU01000028.1, on the reverse strand, counting down.
ATATATTTTAGATTCTCTTAACAATATCGAAAAATATGTTTTGCATCTCTCACAGACGATTGATGATTTTACAAACTTTTTTAAGCCTACAAAGAAAAAGGTAAAGACAACACTAAATGAGATTGTCGAAAAAGCTCTTTTTATCTCCTCTTCTTTATTGGCAAAGGAAGAGGTTGAGGTGATCAAAAAATATAGCTCAAAAAATGAGTTTGTTAATTATCCAAATGAGATTACCCAGGTGATATTAAATCTGATTAGGAACAGTGTTAATATACTAAAAAAAAGAGGTATTCAAAAAAAAGAGATATATATACTTACCAAAGAGAAAGATGGCAAATTTATTATTCAAATAGGTGATAATGCCGGGGGAATAGAGGAAAAGTATATGGATAAGATTTTTGAACCATATTTTTCTACAAACAAAGAAAACGGCTCTATGGGACTGGGACTTTATATGTCCAAGTTTATAATAGAGGAGAGTTGTGGCGGGAAACTTGAAGTGCAAAATAGTAAACTTGGAGCTAAATTTACAATTGTTTTAGATTCTGTTAATGAAGTAATGTTATAGTATACATTGAAAATTAAAATTAAGGATGATTTAATGAATAAACTTTTAGCAATAAGTTTAATTGCAAGTACTTTAGTAGTTGGTACCACATTTGCAAAAACATATGCGACAGTAAATGGTCAAAATATAGATGATAGTGATATTAAGGCTATTTTGGCGGTTGCTCCTGGTGTAAAATTTGATGCTCTTCCAAAAGATCAACAGAAAAAAATAGTCGAACAAGCTATTGAAAAAAGACTTTTAAGCAAAAAAGCTATCGATTCTGGTATCGAAAAAGATCCTCTTTATAAGAGCACATTAGAGAAGATGAAAAAGGATTTGGCTCTTGAGATTTGGATGAAAAAAGAGTTTGAAAAAGTGACAGTAACTGATAAGGATATTAAAGATTTTTACAATAAAAACTCTCATATGTTTAAACAACCAGAGATGGTAAAAGCCAAACATATATTGGTAAAAACTGAAGCAGAGGCAAAAAAAATCATAGCTGAGCTTAAAAAAGCGAAGGATTTAAAGGGAGAGTTTGTCAAACTTGCTGCCAAAAAATCAGTGGGGCCTAGTGGTCCAAACGGGGGAGAGCTTGGCTGGTTTGATAGAAGCAAAATGGTAAAACCTTTTGCCGATGCTGCTTTTAAGCTAAAAAAGGGTGAATTTACAAAAACTCCAGTAAAGACGCAGTTTGGTTATCATGTGATCTATGTCGAAGATAAAAAAGCTGCCAAAACAATGCCGCTTGAGAAAGCAAAAGCAAACATAAAACAATCTCTAAAAGTTCAAGCTTTTCAAAAACATATGAAAGAGATCGCTAAAAGTTTAAAAGAAAAAGCCGATATTAAATTAAAATAATTTAACTAGGGGTTGATATGTCAAGAAGAGTCTTGGATGAGATAGATAGCGGTGTAGTATATGGAGAGAATTTAAATAAGCTTTTTTCTATAGCAAAAGAGGAGGGGTTTGCACTACCAGCAGTTAATGTGGTGGGAACCTCATCAATCAATGCTGTATTAGAAGCTGCCAAAGAGGTGAACTCTCCTATAATTATACAGTTTTCAAACGGTGGTGCGGCATTTTATGCCGGAAAAGGTTTGAGCAACGAAAATGAGAAGGCTGCAACTCTTGGAGCAATCAGCGGAGCAAAACATATTCACACTCTTGCCAAAGCTTATGGTGTGCCTGTAGTGCTTCATACTGATCATGCGGCAAAAAAGTTGCTTCCTTGGATCGATTCTTTGCTTGAAGCTAGTGAAGATCATTTTAAAAATTATGGATATCCGCTTTTTAGTTCACATATGCTTGATCTCTCAGAAGAGCCATTGGAAGAAAACCTTGATATCTGTGTAGAGTATCTAAAAAGAATGGACAAACTTGGAATGACTTTGGAGATTGAGCTTGGAATAACAGGTGGAGAAGAGGATGGAGTTGATAATACAGGAATTGACAACTCTCTACTTTATACTCAACCCCAAGAGGTCTGTGAAGCTTATGAGAGATTAGGTGAGGTAAGCCAAAACTTTACAATTGCGGCATCTTTTGGAAATGTTCATGGAGTCTATAAGCCTGGAAATGTAAAGCTTGAGCCAAAGATTTTGGATAACTCTCAAAAATATATTCAAGAAAAACTCAGCACAAAAGAGAAACCGGTCAATTTCGTCTTTCACGGAGGAAGTGGAAGTAGCCTTGAAGAGATTAGAGAGGCAATTAGCTATGGTGTTGTGAAGATGAATATCGATACCGATACCCAATGGGCATTTTGGGATGGAGTGAGAGGATATGAAGCTAAATACAGAGATTATCTACAATCACAAATCGGAAACCCTGATGGTGAAGATAAACCAAATAAAAGCTACTATGATCCAAGAAAGTGGCTTAGGGAGGGAGAGAAATCGATGGTAAAAAGATTAAAACAGGCATATTCTGATCTAAACTGTATTGATAGAAATTAAAAAAACACCGATTAAGAGAGTCAGTTTTAGAGGTATTGACTCTCTTGTAAAGCTTGATTATCTTACTCACCCACATTTTAGCGGTAATAAAGCCAGAAAACTCTACTTTTACCTTAAAAATAATTTTCCAAAAATAAAAAAGTTAATCTCTTACGGCTCAATACAGTCAAATGCAATGTACTCTCTCTCATATCTGGCAAAGATTAAGGGTTGGAGTTTTGAATATTATGTATCTAAAATTCCTTCATATCTGAAAAAAAATCCTCATGGGAACTATTTGGAAGCATTAAAAAACGGTATGAGAGTTATTGAGGCTCCTTATCCAAGTACTTTTGGAGAGGATGAGCTCTTTATAAAAGAGGGAGGAGCTGAAACTTATGCAAAAGAGGGTATTAAACTCTTGGCAAAAGAGATAAAAGAGCAGATCAAAGATGAAGATATATCTATTTTTTTGCCATCTGGTACCGGAACAACAGCTTTATATCTACAGCAATATCTTGATATGAAAGTATATACTACCGCAGTAGTTGGTACCAAAGAGTATTTGATGGAGCAGTTTTTGGCTTTAAATCCCGATAAAAAGAGATTACCAACTATAATTGATACAAAAAAGAGGTACTATTTTGGGCACCTTTATAGGGAATTTTTGCAAATTTGGATAGAATTAAAGCAAAATACGGACATTGAATTTGATCTGCTTTATGATCCCAAAGGGTGGTTGGCATTGATCGAAAATATAAAAGAGATAGATTCAAAAATTTTATATATACATCAAGGCGGACTTTTGGGAAATGTCAGTATGAAAAAACGGTATGAAAGAGAGTTTTATGAAGATTTTAGATAGCGGGGCTTTGGATTTTGGTGATGAGTTTAAAAATCTTTTAGACAGAGCTAAACTTGATATTAAAGATGCTACAACAATAGTTGGTACCATTATCGATGAGATAAAACAAGATGGTGATGAGGCACTCTATAAACATATAGAAAAGTTTGACAGATGGGATGCAAAAGATGCTTTGGCTATTGATCCAAATGAGATGAAAAAGGCTTATGAGAATTTGGATTCACAATTAAAAGATGCTCTAAATCTAGCATACAAAAGGATCTATTCATACCACCAAAAACAGCTTCCAAAGTCATGGATAGAGTTTGAGAAAAACGGTTCTGCTTTGGGACAAAGAGTGACTGCTGTCGATAGGGCAGGGCTATATATCCCTGGAGGAAAAGCAGCATATCCAAGTTCACTCTTGATGAATGCTATTCCGGCTATTGTAGCTGGAGTGAAGGAGATTGTTGTAACTACTCCAGCACCCAATGGAGAGCTCAACACTTTGCTACTTGCCGCAATGCATCTATGCGGTATCAAAGAGGCATACAAAGTGGGAGGTGCTAGTGCGATAGCCGCATTGGCTTATGGGACAAAGAGTATTAAAAAGGTTGATGTGATAAGTGGACCAGGTAATATATTTGTCGCAACTGCCAAAAAGTTGGTCTTTGGGGATGTCAATATCGATATGATTGCAGGTCCTAGTGAGATAGGTATCATAGCTGATGAGAGTGCAGATGTGGAGTATTTAAGTATAGATATGCTCTCTCAAGCTGAGCATGATGAGATGGCAAGTTCAATTTTGATTACTGATTCAGCTAATGTGGCAAAAAGTGTTGCAAAAAGAATTGAATTAGATCTAAAAACACTTCCAAGAGAAGAGATCGCAAGAGAGTCAATACAAAAAAGAGGGGCAATCATTTTGACAAAAGATATCGATGAAGCGATCAATCTTATGAATGAAATTGCACCGGAGCATTTGGAGTTGATGGTTAAAAATCCATTTGATTTGCTACCAAAAATAAAACATGCTGGAGCCATCTTTATGGGGCAAAATACCCCTGAAGCCATAGGTGATTATATAGCTGGACCAAATCACACACTACCAACTGGTGGTAGTGCCAAGTTTTTTTCTCCTTTGAATGTAGAGAACTTTTTGAAAAAATCTTCGATTATCAGTATGAGTGAAGAGGGTATTAATGAAATTGGTGAAGCAGCTGCACTTTTGGCCAAAATCGAGGGGCTTGATGCTCACAGAAAATCTGTTCAAATTAGATTAAAAGAGAAAAGATAAGGATAGATTTTGAAGATATTACTTAAATCATTTTTTATAACAATACTTTTGACAATACTCATTTCATGTGGTAGTTCTTCACATAAAAAAGAAGCTTCCTCTTTTTTGGATGCAGATCTTCAAAGTTGTGATCAGATCAGTAAAAATAGATTTATCTACTCTTTTTTACAAGATGGTTACTACTGGGCTGATGAAGTTCCAAAAAATCTTGATGTGAGCCGGTTTGATACGGAGGAGGAGCTTTTAAATAGAGTAAAAAACTCAAAAGATCGATTTTCCTTTATTATTGATCTAAATCACTATTCGAGCATCTTTGAAAGTAGTAGCAGTGAAGATTTTGGAATAATGAGTGATCTAGATGAAGAGAAAAATTACAGAGTCATATATGTAGCTCCAAACTCACCGGCATATCAAGCCAATATCAAAAGATCAGACAGAATTTTAAATATAGGTGAAGATAGTAATGATAGTATCAAGCTTAGAGTTATAGATACAAACGGATCTTCAAGAGTTGTAGAGTTGCAAAAGAGTAGTTTTTTAAAAAAAGAGGTGGGGTATAAGAAGATCTTTATAAAAGATGGTATAAAGGTTGGTTATTTTGTTTTAAACTCATTTGTAGGTAAAAATATAAATAGTGATTTGGATAATATTTTTAGAGATTTTAAGGATGAAAATATTGATGAATTGATAATAGACTTAAGATATAATGGTGGTGGGAACATCGACATATCAGCTCATTTAGCTTCTCTTATTAGTGGCAAAAAGAGTTTTTCTCATATATTTCAACACCATATATTTAACCAAAAATATAGCTCTTACAATAATAACTCATATTTTGATACAAATGCAAAGAATGCTCTAAATTTAGATAGAGTTTTTGTAATTACTACTCATCTTACGGCATCAGCTAGTGAATCTTTAATCTCAGCTCTAAGAGCAAATGAAAATAAAATGAAAGTGATCACAATCGGCTCAACAAGTTATGGTAAACCATATAGTATGTATTCTATTAAGTATTGTGACAAGGTCTTTTTCCCAATACTCATGAAAAATTTTAATACAGACTATGATGACGACTATGATGATGGATTTGAAGCAACTTGTAGTGCAGTTGATGATAAAGAGCATAACTTTGGGGATATGAAAGAGAGTTCATTAGATAGTGCACTCTATTATATCACTCATGGCAGTTGTAAATGAAAAATATCTTATTGCTCTTAAACGGCAATATTGCAAAGAGTTTCTTGGCAAGATTAAAAGAGGTAGATTTAAGTAAAAAGAGATTTTTCATTGTATATTATGATGATGATACAATTTGCGAAGATTTGGGTAGGGATGAGCATTTTTTGCTCTATAAGTTTGACCCAACTTCAAAAGTTAAACTTCAGGCACTCTTAAACAGGCATGATTTTTCTCAAGCGATGATTATTTTGGCCAACAAAATTGATACTGTTGCAAGTTATGAAAATATTCGTGATAGCTTGAGTGAGATAGAGATCATTATATATGATAACTGGCAGTTAGAGATTGATGATGGTATGGTTACTTTGATAGATTCTCGCGATTTGATATCAAATATACTTGTAAATTATCTGCCTGATATTCCTCTTTATGCCACACATATTGGCTTGGGGCAGGGTGAGATTGTAGAGATTAAAATACCGTTTGGGAGTCCTTTTACATATAGATATATATCAAATATTGAGCAAAAAAGATGGAAAATTGTTGCAATTTACAGATCAGGCAGATTAATAATTCCTGATTATAAAACATCACTAAAACCAAATGATTCAATCGTATGTGTGGGCAATCCACATGTATTAAAAAGTGTATATAAGAGTATTCATAGAGAAGTTGGGCAGTTTCCGGTACCATTTGGTGAAAATATCTATCTCTTTATAGATATGTCAACCATGAGTGATAGTGATATTGAAAAATTGATAGACAATGGTATGATTTTTCACTCAAAATTAAATAGCAACAGACTGGTTTTTAGAGTAATAAATCCAAAATATGGTGATTTGTTAAATAAGATCAAATCTTATGATAAAGCTAGTATGAAAGTTGAGCTTGATTTTTATTCAAAAGATCTCAATGATTTAATTATACATGATGTATCGAAGTTTCAGATAGGTCTTTTTATAACTGATGATAAGTTTTTTACAAAAAATATAGATATGCTTCACTCTTTGAAGACTCCTGTTTTAAAAATAGGAGATAAGAGCTTTTTTAACATCAAAGAGAGTGCTGTTTTAAGTAATGACTCTAAAGCTGTTGAAAAGATAAGCTCTACAATATTTGACCTTTCAACCCAACTTCATTTGAATATATTGATATATGAGTTTGAGGATGAAAGCAGTGACGAATTTAAAAAAGTTGTAAATCACTTTAATAACCTATCAAGACTTTTCAACCAAGAAGTAAAAGTGATACAAACTAGAAGAAATCCCTTAAGAGAGTTGCAAGATAGGGATGATTTGTTGCAGTTTGTTTTGTTTGATAATAATATTGAGCCAAAAAGTATTTTTTCATATTTCTCAAAAAATGTTAATAGATTATATTTTCAACTATCAAAAAATTATCAACTATTTCTGCCTTCAGATGAATAAAATCTTTTTGTTGTATAATAGTTATTAATACAAAAAAGAGGTTTGTGATATGGAAGTTAGTATCAATTTTGAATCTAAAAAATCTGAGAGTTATAAAATTTATATTGATACCAAAATAGATCTCAAAATTGGCTCTAAAGTAGCAATCATAACAAACCCAAAAGTAGCAGGATTGCACCTAAAAACTCTCTTAAACTCAATAAAGAGTGATGAACTATATATCATTACAGTTCCTGATGGAGAGGAGTATAAAACCCAAAGCACGATAGATTTAATACTTGAAAATCTTTTTAATCACAGATTTAACAGAGGCTCTACTCTTATAGCCTTTGGTGGAGGAGTGATTGGAGATATGGTGGGATATGCAAGTGCTATCTATCAAAGAGGAGTTGATTTTATTCAGATTCCAACTACTCTTTTATCTCAAGTAGATGCGAGTGTCGGTGGTAAAACTGGTATCAATAACCGTTATGGTAAAAATCTCATAGGTGCATTTCATCAGCCAAAAGCTGTCTTTATTCAGACTCAGTTTTTAAAGACTCTTCCAAAAAGAGAGTTTTCCGCCGGAGTTGCGGAGATTGTCAAAATGGCGGTTATGTTTGATAGAGATTTTTTTGAGTGGTTAAGTTCTCATGATTTAAATGAAGAGGAGAATTTAAGATATGCTATTGCAAGATCTGTTGAGATAAAAGCTGATGTTGTAGCCCAAGATGAGAAAGAAAAAGGTATAAGAGCAGTACTAAACTATGGTCATACTTTTGGTCATGTTATCGAAAATGAGACACAATACAAAAGATATTTGCATGGAGAGGCAGTAGCTATCGGGATGGTTATGGCTAATCAACTTGCCATTGAGCTAGGAACTTTAAGTAAAGAAGAGGCAGATAAAATTGAAAAACTCTTGTCTTCTTACTCTCTTCCTACCAAATATGAGATTTCAGATATAGATAGCTTTTATGATAGTTTTTTTAGTGATAAAAAAGCTAGTGATGAGAGTATCTCCTTTATACTGCCAAAGGGAATTGGTGATTTTTTAATAAGAGATGATATCCCAAAAGAGAGTGTTTTAAAGATATTATCTTTTTTTGGGGATGGTAGATGATTTTAATTAAGATTGTTGTTTTTAATCTGTTTCTATCTTTGAGTATTTTTGCATCATCATTAGAGAACAATAGCAGTCTTGAAAACAACAGTTCTATCACAAAAAATGAGTCAAAACCTACTCAAACCACAAAAAAGTTTGTAAAAGAGAGAGGTGATATAAAGGTTTTAAATAAAAAGCTTGAAACTATAGAAAATTATCTAAACAAAGATATATTATATGCAAAATATAATAATCACCAAACATATATATCAGTTCAAAGAGAGTTAAATGAAGTAAAAGCCAAATTAAAAAGAGCAAATCAGTTTCATAAAATTGAAGATATTGCTAAACTACAGATTAAAGAAAAATCACTAGAAAATCAGCTGGAACTTTTGAATGATTTTAAAAATCCTCCTTTTATCACTCTTACAAAGCCAAACGAACTAAAAAAACAGCCTGAAATCAGTTCGCCATTTCATTTGTTTAAAGCTTTTACATATCTAAAGCAGTTAAAGAGTGCAAAAGAAGAGTATGCAAATGAGTTGAAAAAACTGAATGAATTAATGAAAAATCTTCAAGAGAAAGAGAATATTATCAAATATTTTCAAAGTATTTATGGAAAAAAATATAAAGAAGAACAGTTACAGGAGATAAAAAAAGAGTTAAAAGAGATCAGATCTGCTTATGATATTGCTAGTTCGACAAACAAAGTCTATAATAAAAGAGTAGATGATGCTATAAGAAATGTTACTACTTCGATAAAGGCTCAGATTAAAAAATTGATCAATATTGCATTGACAATTTTATTGATCTTTGTTTTTTCGTTTATATTTAAATATTTTGCTAAAAAGACAATTACAGATAATCAACGATACTATATGGCTCATAAAGTTATCAATTTTACCAATCTGTTTTTAATAATTATGGTACTACTGTTTTACTTTTTGGAGAATGCGACATATCTTGTAACAGTTTTGGGATTTGCTTCTGCTGGTATCGCAATTGCTATGAAAGATCTCTTTATGAGTATGCTTGGATGGTTTGTCATTGTTTTTGGCGGAAGTTTTCATGTAGGAGATCGTATCAAGGTATATAAGGGTGGTAAATCCTATGTAGGGGATATTGTAGATATCTCATTTTTAAGAATGACTATTTTAGAGGATGTAACTCTTACTAGTTATCTAGAAAACAGAAGATCCGGAAGAGTTGTATTTATCCCAAACAACTATGTATTTACCGAACTTTTGGCAAACTATACCCATGGTAAGATCAAGACTGTATGGGATGGTATTGATATACCTATCACCTTTGATTCAAACCACAAAAAGGCTTCGCATATAGCAAGAGAGATTGTTAGAAAGTATGCAAAAGGTTATACCGATATATCAAGAAAACAGTTAAATCTTCTTAGAAATCAGTATAGTCTGAAAAATATCAATGTAGATCCAAGAATTTACACTTTCATAGAGAAAAACGGTATTATGATAAGTTGCTGGTATATGACTAACTCCTATGCGGCATTGACTCTAAGATCAAATATATCTGCACTAATTATAGATGAGTTTAACAAAGAGGATGATATTAAGATAGCTTACGATACTCATATAGTTAACTACAAAAAAGATGAAGTCTTAAAACCAAAGAAGGAAGATGGTGAGGAAGAGAGTATTTCTTAAGACATTTGGTTGCAGGACAAATATCTATGACTCAAATATTATGCTTCAAAATATAAAAGATTTTGATATTGTTGATTGTGAAGAGGATGCAGATATCATTGTTGTAAACTCTTGTACCGTTACAAACGGGGCAGACAGTAGTGCAAGAAGTTATATCAACTCTGTTAATAAAATGGGCAAAAAAGTCATTTTGGCTGGTTGTGGGGCTATCAGCAAGGGAGATGAACTGCTAAAGAGTGATAAAATTTTTGGTTATTTTGGACATTCGGAAAAATCCAAAATCAATCAACTGCTAAAATCTGATAAAAAATTTGCTCAAAAAGGTGATTTGAGTTTCGTTGACTCTGATGTGGTGGAAGATTTTTCATCTTATACAAAGGCATTTATAAAAATTCAGGAGGGGTGTGACTTTAACTGTTCATACTGCATCATACCGATGGTTAGAGGTAGGGCTAGAAGTATGGATGAGAAGAGGATATTGGCTCAGATTGAGAAACTTGCATTAAACGGATATGGAGAGTTTGTATTGAGTGGTACCAATCTTGGAAGTTATGGTAAAGATACCAACTCTTCTATAGCAAAACTTTTAAAAAAAATCTCTCAGATAAAGGGTGTAAAGAGAATCAGACTTGGCTCATTGGAGCCGGTTCAAATAGATGATGAGTTTAAAGAGCTTCTTGATGAGAGTTGGATTGAGAAACATCTTCATATTGCTTTACAGCATACTAGTGAGAAAATGCTTCGTATCATGAGAAGGAGAAATATACTAAAAGATGATTTGAATCTTTTTGAATTGATAGCCGATAAGGGCTTTTCACTTGGTACCGATTTTATCACAGGACATCCTGGTGAGAGTGAACAGATTTGGAGTGAGGCTTTGAAAAATTTCAAATCATTTCCAATTACCCATCTTCATGCTTTTACATTTAGCAAAAGAGATCACACTCACTCTGCTACTATAAAAGAGACAGTTGCGGGAGATATAGCCAAAGAGAGGCTGAAGATTCTTGAAGAGATTGTAAAAAATAACAATTTTAAATTTAGAAAAGATATAAAAAAACCACTATTGGTACTAGTTGAAGAGAGTAGGGGAGAGAATCAGGTCGGGTATGATCAGTTTTTTAACAAAGTCTATATAAAAAGTGATCTTGATCTTAAAAAAGAGTGGATCAGTGTTGAGGAGTTTGAAGTAAAAATGGATGCAAACTATGCAAGATTATAATCTAAAAAGAGTTTTTTATATATTTGCAGTTTTAATGCTTTTGGTCATCTCATATATCTTTTATACTCAAAGTGATTTAAATAGAGTTGATACCAATATGGTACCAATTGTAATTATGATTTTAATATCAGCCTTTGTTGTGTTGCTCTTTTTTGATTATCTTTTTAAATCATCTAATTTTACTTCAAAAAAAGCTGTTGAAATAGCAAACATAAATAGCATTATAACACCATATAAATCTGATATTACTTTGAGTGATGTAGCGGGTTTGGAGGATGTCAAAGAGGATATTAAAGAGATTGTAGACTTTTTAAAAGAGCCTGGAAAGTATCGTGATTTTGGTATAAAATTACCAAAAGGACTTCTTTTAGTAGGACCTCCAGGAGTTGGAAAAACAATGATTGCCAAAGCGATAGCAGGTGAGAGTGGATTGCCATTTTTTTATCAAAGCGGTGCTTCATTTGTGCATGTATATGTGGGTATGGGAGCAAAAAGGGTAAAAGAGCTTTTTGATAGTGCAAAAAAACAAAAAAGTGCAATTATCTTTATAGATGAGATAGATGCTGTTGGAAAGAGTAGGGGGGATACAAACAGCGATGAGAGAGATGCCACACTAAATCAACTTCTTGTGGAGATGGATGGATTTGATAAAGAGTCTAATATCATGGTGATTGGCGCTACAAATCAGATCGAAGTTCTTGATGAAGCTCTCTTGAGAGCGGGCAGGTTTGACAGGCGAATATATATACCACTTCCAAATATCAAAGAGCGAGAAGAGATATTAAAGTTGCATTTAAAAAAGAAGAACTATCATCTTGATATCAACAGACTTGCATTAATATCTACAGGATACTCAAGTGCCACACTTGCTACTTGGGTAAATGAGGCTGCAATAAAAGCTCTTAAAAGAGGAGCTAAATCAATAGAGTTTGAAGATTTTGATTCAGTCAAAGAGAGTGTAATGGTGGGCAAAAAAAGAGAGATGATTCTTGATGATGGTGAGAAGAAGATACAATCATCTTACCAATCAGCTAAAATATTTTGTGCATATCGATTTGGATATGATTTTGATAAAGTTACACTGCTTCAAAAAGATATTGTTGATACAAAGAGTAATTTTCAATCAAAACAGTATCTTTTTAATCTTATAAAACTATATCTAAGTGGTGATGAAGCAAATAAAATCTTCTTTGATGAGAGTTACACAAATGCAAAAGATGATATCAAAAAAGCAAGAGAGTTGGCTAAAAATGTGGTAGATGAGTATGGAATGGGTGAGAGTATAATCCCAAGTGGTACCGATATAGCCCAGTTGCTTCATACTGCCCAAGCAGAGGTCAATTTGATGCTAAAAAAGGATAAGCAAAAGATTAGAAAGATTTCTGAGAAACTTTTGGAAAAAGAGTTTATTACAAAAGAGGATATTAAGGAGATTTTAAATTAGATATTTTAGTGGTTTTATGCTTGAGAATGAAAGCTTTTTATTTGATCGATTTTTAAGCAGGAGTGAGTATTGTGTAGCGGGATTTAGTCTTGGGGCAATTGAAGCTTTGGAGTATGCAATTGGTACCAATAAAAGGGTTGATAGACTTTTGCTATTCTCACCCGCTTTTTTTCAAGACAAAGATGAGTTATTTAAAACTTCACAAATCAAGGCATTTAAGAAAAATGAAAAGCTCTACCAAGAAATCTTTTTTAAAAATATCTCACACCCTTCTAAGATGGATCTAAGTAGCTATTATAAAAAAGATACTGTAGAAAGATTAAAATATCTGCTAAATTATCAATATTCAAAAAAGATACTTAAATCACTTGAGAGTAGGGGAGTTAAATTGGAGGTTTTTATAGGCTTAAAAGATAAGATAATTGATCCTGTAAATACAACGAATTTTTTTCAAGAATTTGCTACAATCACTCAAATAAAAGAGGGGGGACATATTTTATGGATAGATTAAAATTGGGGGTCATTACTGCTTCAGATAGGGCGAGTAACGGTATATATGAGGATATTTCAGGAAAAGCTATTTTGGATACTTTGAGTGAGTATCTTTTAAATGATATAGATGAGTATTACAGATGTATTCCTGATGAACAAAATCTCATAGAGAAGACGATGATTGAACTTGAAGAGCTTGGATGCAATCTAATCGTCACAACAGGAGGCACTGGTCCATCTCCTAGAGATGTAACGCCAGAGGCTACACAAAATGTGTGTGAAAAGATGCTTCCTGGATTTGGAGAGTTGATGAGAAGTGTGAGTTTACAATATGTGCCAACTGCAATTCTTTCAAGACAGAGTGCCGGGATTAGAAAAAAAGCATTGATTATCAATCTTCCTGGAAAGCCAAAATCGATAAGAGAGTGTTTGGATGCAGTATTTGGGGCAGTGCCTTACTGTATCGATCTAATAGGTGGAGTCTATCTTGAGAGTGATGAGAGCGTTATCAAAGTTTTCAGACCAAAAAGTAAATAAAATTATTATATAATACATAAACCAAATTAAAGGAGTAAAAATGGGTTTTTTCGATTTTGTTAAAGATGCAGGTAAAAAGTTGCTAGGTCACGGAGATGACAATGAGGCTATTCATAAAGAGATAGCTTCAAACAGTGATACGATGCCAATAGATGGACTTGATGTTGTAGTTGAGGGTGATACAGTTATCCTAAAAGGAAAAGCAAAAACAGCCGCTGATAAGGCAAAGGCAGCACTAATTGCTGGTAATATAGAAGGTATTGCAAAAGTAAATGCTGATGAACTTGAGATTGAAGAGCCTTCAGTAATAGATGATATCTTTTATGAGATTCAAAAGGGCGATACACTTTGGAAAGTTGCTGAGATATACTATAAAGACGGTTCAAGATATACAGAGATTTTTGAAGCTAACAGGGAAGTGATTAAAGATCCGGATAAAATCTATCCTGGACAGATGATTAGGATTCCAAACTTTGTAGCTTGATATCTTATCTCCCTAATTGGTAGGGAGATAAGCAAAAATTGCCTTTTTAATTCTTGATTTTAGTAAAATTCCCACTAAATTAAAGTATTTTTATACTCAGTCGATAATAATAAAAATATAATGTAATAAGTAGACAAATAGTGGCTGAGAATTATAATAATATCGATCAATTAGATAATTATCATATAGACGAGGATGAAATAGATCTTCGCGAACTTTTTCTAACGATAAAAAACAACTATTTATATATTGTAGTTACTACGATAGTCTTTGTTCTATTTGCTTCCATTTACACTTATTTAAAGCCGGTAAGTTACGAATCATTTGCTATTATAGATATGCAGACAAAAAAGAAGCAATCTATTCAAGTACCAGATATTTTAAGCGGTTTTTCTTCTATAAGTGGACTTGCGAGTGATGATGTAGATAAAGTATTGACATACTCAAAAACATTCTCCATAAATAAAAAGATATTAGAAATAGTCGATTTTGAGGTTCAGTATTTTAAAAAAGATCAATTTAAAAAAGTAGAGCTTTATCAAAACTCACCCATTTTAATTAAAAATCTCAAATTTAAAGATAAAAAATCATTAGCCTATAGATATATCTTTACTCCTATAGATGCAAAAAGTTTTAATTTAAAAGTTACTACTTCAAATCTACTAAAGACTACTGTTATTGAAAAAAGATTTAATTATGATCAAAATATTTCACTTAACGGTATCAGTTTTGTAGTCGTTAGAGAAAAGAGTATAGATTTTAAGGAGGCTTGTGAAGTAAAATTT
>QNZU01000048.1 GCA_003978405.1 Sulfurospirillum sp. | reverse complement strand
GGTGCTTATGCAATAGATGAAACTGATGGCAATGTGAGTGTGCAAATTAGTGGATCTGTTGATATCACAAAAGCTGGTGTTTATACTATCACATACACAGCAAAAGACAGTGCAAACAATATCTCAACTCTTACTAGAAGTGTGAGAGTTAGAGATATTACCAAACCTGATTTGACTTTGATTGGTTCCAATCCTCAAATTGTCCGTATCCACCAAAAGTATGAGGAGTATGGTGCTAAAGCTGTGGATGATAAGGATGGAAATATAACAGAAAAAATCATCATAGACTCTTCAGAGGTAAATATCTCAAAAGTGGGAGATTATAATGTTACTTACACAGTGAGTGACAGTTCAAACAACAGTTCGATTTTGCACAGAATTGTAAGAGTTGTTGATACTTTGGAACCTATAATTACACTAAATGGCAGTAATCCGCAAAGAGTTGAGGTAAAAACAGACTATATTGAGCAATTTGCAACAGCACATGATAATGCCGATGGTGATATTACTTCAAATATCAAGATAGATTCAAGTAATTTACATATCAATCAACTTGGTCAATATCTTATCAAATACAGTGTAAAAGATAGTTCAGGAAATATTGCAATTGCTCAAAGGGTTGTGCAGGTTGTTGATACAACAAAACCTGTGATTAACTTGATAGGAGATGATAATATTACTGTTGCGGTAAATGAAGAGTATAGTGATCTAGGAGCAGTTGTCAGCGATAATTATGATAGCTCAGTGCAATTAAGAACAAGCGGGAGTGTGGATAGTACCAAAGTTGGAGTCTATTATATGTATTATGATGCAAATGACAGCTCTTCAAATGTAGCAGACCAAAAACACAGAGTTGTAAATGTTGTAGATACTATTGCACCCGAATTATCTTTGATAGGTGAGAGTTTTGTTGTGGTTGAAAGAAATCAAAAATATATAGATCAGGGGGCAGTTGCAACAGATAATTACGATAAAAATATTACCAACATAAAGATAGTAAATCCTGTTGATGAGAATAAAACAGGTATATATTATGTCACTTACAATGTAAAAGACAGTAGTGGAAACAGTGCAGCTGAGATAACAAGAAAGGTCATTGTGAGAGATCTGAACAATTCAAATACAAATTTTGATTTTAGTGAATTTAATATGGATGACAATGACGGGGTATTTAAATCATCGCAAGTTTTGGATATAGACCAAGACGGTGATATCGATTTGTTAATCTCTTTGAATGCCAAAGATTCAAATACTGGAAGAGTGCTTTGGTATGAAAATCAAGGAGACAATAGTTTTGTCGGACATAATATAAGTGACAATCTTGTAAATGTTTCAAAAGTTTCGGCTTTTATAGAGGGTGATTATACAAATCTTTTCTATCTTGAAGATACAGAGATATTTGAGTGTGATAATATTGCCCAAAATTCTCCAAATTGCAGTGTAGTTCCATTAAACGATAGTAGTTTTTATACATTTGATATTGTGGAATTAAACAGTAGTAAAAGAGGTATTGTTGGAATTACTCAGTCAAGTTCTTTGAGCCTATTTAAAAAGAATTTAGATGGTTCATATCAGAAATTTAATGTTGATCAAATTGCTTTGGACAGTAATTTGAGTATTAAATCTTTTGATTTTGATAAAGATGGTTATATGGATATAGTTTTGGGAAGTATTGAAAACAATCAAGGATATATAAAATATTACATTAACGATCAAAATGGAAATTTTATTTTCGATCATAAGCATCATTCCTTTGGAGCAAATTTGTATGATATTGCTGATATTGATGGAGACTCTAAAGAAGATATTATTTTTGCATCAACTCTAAATTCAAAAGTATTATGGCACAGCAGTGTTCCGTCAGATCCTGATATAGAGTCATCTGTTTTTGAACTAACAGATGCGAATATACCGAATATATCAGATGTTATCGGAGCTGATATGGATGGTGACGGTGACAATGATATAGTTGTTAGTTCAAGTGGTTTGGATGGGGGTATCGTATGGTTTGAGAATATACTAAATGAACTAGGCAATCAAGATAAACGATATTTTCCAAAGCATGAAGTTGTAAGCACTACTACTGATGTTGTCAAGATCATAGCTGCTGATATAGACAGTGATAACAATATGGACATCATAGCAATTGATAAAAACGGATCTATAAAAGTTTATATCAGTAACAAAGCTGAGAGTATCACTATTATCCCTCAAACAGAATTTGTCAGTGATCGTTTTATTGTAAATGAGACAAATCAGACAGTTAAAGACAGATATACCAATCTACTCTGGCAAAACCAAAATGATACTGCAAGTGAACAAAAAACAACATTTGAAGAGGCAAAAGATATTTGTAAAGATTTGAGACTTGGTGGTTATGATGATTGGAGATTGCCAGATCGTAATGAACTCTTCTTTTTGGCGCCAAAGGGTGATAGCAGTGAAAATACAGATATGTTTGATATATTTCATACCCAATCATCTGATGAATATTACTGGACATCAAGTAAAAACATGATCTCTATCAATCTAAAAAATGGACTTTTATCAAACACAAATGATAAAAATCTGGTTAAATGTGTCCGTGGTAAAAAAGAGCATTATCACTTGAGTAAACATAAACATGATGGTGTTGTAAAAGATAAAGTTCATGCTCTTATGTGGGAAATAAATACAGATACGGCTCATAGTTTGGATAGTGCAGTATCTGAATGCAAAACACACACAACAGGCGGATACAGTGACTGGAGATTACCAAACATCAATGAACTGTTTACAATCTTCAATGATAAAGATGGTCTGGATAAAGCTTTCAAAGATAAATCAGACTATAAACTGTTCTCTTCTACAACACAAGAAGATACAGATGGAGTATTTAGTGGTACCAAAATGTATATAATGGATCAAAAAAGCGGATTGAATTCATTGATAGATACAGATTCAAGTATTAGATACAGATGTGTAAGAGAGATCAGTAATGAAGATACCAAGGAACCAAAGGAACTCTAAATTAAATCAAAAAAATACCGATATCCCTCTTGTGGGGATTTGATATGAAAAAAATATTTATTTTGACTCTTTTTGCATTAACTTTGTTTGCCAATAGTGATAAATTGGAGTATAAAGATTTATACTGTATCAAATTGGGTTCATTTACAAAGCTATTAAATGCCAAAAGTGCAAAAAGAGTAGTACCAAACAGCTATATCATAAAAAAAGAGAGATATTTTGTTCTTCTTTTCTCCTCTTTTGATGATAAAAAGAGTGCAAATATCTCTTTGAAAAAGATAAAAAACAGAGTCAAAGATGCCTATATAATTCCTTGCAAAAGAAAAAAATCCAAGATAAAAAGATATGTTGCAACAAAAAAGAGAGATTATAAAACTGATACAAAAGATTATATGAATGAAGCAAAAAGGTTTTTTGACAAAGGGGATTATGAGAGTGCTTTGGCTTTATATGACAAAGAGATGATTATGTATCCAAACAACCGTTTGGCTGCATTGGAATATGCAAGAACACTCTATAAATTGGGGCTTTACAAACAATCCAAAAAAGAGTTTCTAAAAATTTTATCTATCAATCCACCAAGTCAGGTAAAGAAAAATATCAAGTTTTATATCAAAAATATAGATGATAAACTCATGCAGAACAATTTTTACGGAACACTCTCTTTGGGTATCAGTTATGATGACAATTTAGGATATAACACTTCAGATCCGATTTTTAACTACAACGGATATGATTTAAAAAACGATACAAATAAAACAAAAGGCTACTATACCAACTTTAATTTGGCTCTTTTTCATCATTATGGAGATGAAAATTTTGCCTGGGAGAGTTCATTTTATACCTATAACGAATTTGAACAAGAAAAAGATATTTCAGGAGTCAATTTTCTTCAGCTAAGTTCTGGACCTGTGCAGAGATTTGGTAGAGTCAGTATCAATGTGCCTGTTGGTATAACAGAGAGCTGGTATGAAGGTAAAAATGAAAATCTGCTCTTTTTTGTAAAACCTGTTTTAAATATACGAAGTTCAAAATCTACGAATTTAAGATTTGGTGCAAAATATGCAAAAACAAGAAATCTCTTAGACAACAATAAAAGTTATAACACCGTTGGAGGAGATTTTGCTTTTAATGCTCTTTTTGAAAAATATCTTTTTGGAGTAAACGGAGGATATTTTAAAGATAAGAAGCTTCAGGGTGACAGGCTCGATATATCTAAAAAAAGATATTTGGTAGGAGCAGTGTTAAATTATGATTTTAGCAATAGAGTATCTTTTCTTACTCACTATCTTTATGAAAGAGATATCTATACACAAAAAGATAGTGCTTTGGGATATGCAAGAAAAGATAAAAAGGATATGTTGTTACTAAAGATAAGAAGAAAGATTTTCAAACAACACTCTCTTCTTTTAACATATACCTATTTGAACAATACTTCAAATATAAACAGCTTTAGTTACAAAAAAGATACATACTCATTTGAATATCAATACAGCTTTTAACCCTCAATTCTCATCGAAAAGTCAAGCCATACTGCTTTGTGTATCAAACTGCCACTACTGATAGCATCGATACCGGTTTTTGCATACTCGATTAAATTCTCTTTGGTGATATTTCCACTCGCTTCTAAAAGAACATGTTTGAAGTGTTGGTTTCTAAACTCTACCACCTCTTTGATTTGGGCTGGTTGCATATTGTCACACATCACAAGATCACTTCCTGCCTCCATCGCCTCTTTTGCAGCTTCTATGCTTTCACACTCCACTTCAATTTTGGAGGTGTAGGGAATTCTTTTTCTTGCTTGTTGAATAAAGAGTTTTAGATCATCAATTGCGGCAAGGTGAGTATCTTTTAGCATCAAACAGTCATCAAGTCCAAGGCGGTGATTTGTGCCTCCACCACATCTGACTGCATATTTTTCCATGATCCTAAGCCCAGGTCTTGTCTTTCTTGTATCAAGTAGTTTTATATCGTAACCCTTTGTGAGCTTGACAAATTCAGCCGTATTTGTTGCAATTCCTGAGCAGTGTTGGAGCATATTTAATATCACTCTCTCATACATTAAAACTCTCTCGACTTCACCTCTAACATAACAGATAATATCACCCTTTTTAATCTCATTGCCATCATATTTTAAAAACTCTATATCGATATGCTCCATAATCCCAAGCTCTTTGACATAGATTTTACCTGAGAGTATCCCATTCTCTTTGGCTATCACTTTGGCCTCTACCATCCTGTGGTCACTTACTAAAGAGAAGAGATCTCCTCTTCCTATATCCTCAAGTATCGCTTCTCTTACTATCTCTTTGATTCTCATTGTTTACCTTAAAACTCAAACATTCTATCAAGTGCTATTTTTGCCCATTTGGCTACATCTTCATCGACTTGAATCTCTGTTACTATTTTATCCTCATCGATTGCAACAAGTGTGTTATAAAGATCTTCAAGAGTCGTCTCATTCATTGTAGGGCACTCAGGTTTTGTAGAAGATAAAACAAAAGTGTTCTCTTTTCTTAGTCTGTTTACAAGATTAAACTCTGTTCCCACTGCTACTTTTTGCTCTTTTGGCAACTCTTTTATGTATTTGATGATTTGGCTAGTTGAGCCAACAAAATCGGAAGCTTGACAAACTTCAGGCGGACACTCAGGGTGTGTAATAATCTTGATACCAGGATACTTTTTGCGATAAAACTCAATATCGCTTACCTCAAAGAGCTGATGGACTGAGCAAAAACCGTTGTAACAGATGATATCTGCCTCCTTGGGATCACAATCTTCTCCTATAACACAGGACTTTAGTCCCATCATCAGTGCGACATTTTGCCCAAGTTGCTTATCTGGAACAAAGAGGATTTTTTTGCCACTTTTCAAACCTTTTTCAATAATTTTTTTGGCATTTGAACTGGTGCAGACCATTCCACCCATCTTCCCCACTTCTGCTTTGACTTCAGCTGAGGAGTTGATATAGGTGATTGGCAAAATATCCTCTTTTTTAACCCCACTTTTTTCTAAAATCTCTACATTTTCAAGATAGTAGGGTTTATCTATCATTCTTGCCATCGCACAACAGGCGATTTTTGGCATCAAAACTCTCTTTTGGGGAGATAAAATCTTCACACTCTCGCCCATAAAACCGACTCCGCAAAAGATAAGAAAAGGGTTTTCATCATCTCTTGCCAGTTGAGCTAATTGCAGACTGTCTCCTGAATAATCCGCCATCTCAAAGACTTCATCTCTTTGGTAGAAGTGGGCTACGATTGTAACTTTGTGCTTCTTTTTAAGTCTATCAATCTCACTTTTTAACTCATCTTTATTCAAAACCATCTCTCCATACATGATCTATTCATAACACTATAACAAAAAAAGCGATAAAATAAAAATTGAACCCTCTGAATTACTTTCTGCTCTCAAACGGCTTTACGGTGGGTACCCCAAAATTTCTCAGAAATTTTGACCCTTCCGTTGCAGAGGTTGTTCGATCAGAAAGTAATTCAGAGGGTTTAATAACTAAAGGAGTGATTATGGAGTTTTTATCAAACATCAATATTCAGTTCTATTTAATTGCATATCTTGTTGGAAGTATCCCTTTTGGGCTGATTTTGGCAAAGCAGTTTGCAGGAGTTGATATCAAAAGTGAGGGCAGTGGGAATATCGGAGCTACAAATGTCCTAAGAGTTTTAAAGCAAAGAGATCCGGCTTTGGCAAAAAAGCTCTCAATTGCTACACTGCTTTTAGATATGTTAAAGGGAATGGTGGTGCTTTTGATCGCTAAGTTTGTAGGAGTAAGTGAGGCTACGATGTGGGGGATAGCGGTTTTGGCTGTGATAGGACACTGCTTTAGTATCTACCTGCTTGGTGATGGAGGCAAGGGGGTTGCAACAGGCTTTGGAGTGTTGCTTTTTATGATTCCTTATGCAGCACTTGTCGGTTTATTGGTGTGGGCATTTAGTGCCAAGGTTTTAAAAATCTCATCACTATCATCACTGCTTGGTTTGTTGGCTGTTGTAGGTGCTTCATTTTTTATATACCCGCAAATTCCACACTCACCTATTGTGATTATCGCTATGATAATTTTATATAAACACAGCGAAAATATTATGAGACTATTTACTGGAGAGGAGGGCAAAGTAGTATGAGTTTGAATAAAATTTATATTGAGGATTTAAAAGTTAATGCAATCATTGGTATTTTGGATAAAGAACGGGAAAATGAGCAAGAAATTATAGCAAATATAGTCATTGAGTATATAAGAGAGGGGAGCTATTTTATCAATTATGCACATGTAGCATCTTTGATAGAGGAGAAGTTAAAGCAGATGAAGTATGGGCTTTTGGAAGATGCTATCAAAGATATGATGTTGCATATCAAAGAGGATTATCCATCTGCAAAATCTATTAAGATGAAGCTATCCAAACCTCAAATTATAGATAATTGTACCGTTAGTGTTGAGATATCGGAGAGATTTTAAAAATAAAATAAGTGGTACCACTAAAGATTCCGTTCTTAAACTTTTTTTAAAAATTTTTTAAAAAAATATTAATTTTTGAGAATTTTGTGATATAATCACTTACGAAAAATTATACTATAAAAGGAAGATAATGAGAGTACTCATTGTTGAAGATGAAATTACACTAAATAGAACTTTAGTTGAGGGTTTACAAGAGTATGGTTATCAGGCTGATAGCTCTGAGAACTTTAAAGATGCAGAGTATTATGCTGGAATTAGAAATTATGATTTGGTTTTGACTGATTGGATGTTGCCTGATGGTGATGGAGTTGATCTAGTTACTAGTATCAAACAAAAATCTCCAAGAACAGCTTGTGTTGTCTTGTCTGCAAAAGATGACAAAGAGAGTGAGATTAGAGCACTTAAAGCTGGAGCAGATGACTATATTAAAAAACCGTTTGATTTTGATATTTTGATTGCAAGAATTGAAGCAAGACTTAGATTTGGTGGTACCAATGTGATAGAGATCCAAGATTTGGTGATTGATCCTGATGAGGAGAAGATCACATATAAGGGTCAGGATATCGAACTAAAAGGGAAGCCTTTTGAAGTTTTGACCCATTTGGCAGTTCACAGAGATCAAATCGTATCAAAAGAGCAACTTCTTGATGCTATATGGGAAGAGCCGGAGCTTGTTACTCCAAATGTCATAGAGGTAGCGATCAACCAAATTAGACAAAAAATGGACAAACCATTAAACATTTCGACAATTGAGACGGTAAGAAGAAGAGGCTATAGATTTTGTTTTCCAAAAAGAGCATAAAAAGAAAGTTTTTAATACAGCTTATTATCGCTTCAGCTACACTGATAGCGATATTTTCTATAGTGCTGTATAACTATATCCGTATCTCTATGATTGATGATATTACTAAAAATCTTCAATCAAATGCAAAAGAGTACATCAAAGAGCACACAAACAGTGATCTTTTTATCAAAAAGGGTGACTCTATAAAGCAGTACGGGCAGGATAAGATTAGTGTGATTATCGACCCTGACAGAAAAAGAGATGTCTCTTATGAGCAATATTCACAAAACGGTCATGAGTATATAACGATCTATCATATTTTTGATAAAAACAGAAGTTCATACCTAAAAATTCAAAGAGATATTACCGGAACAAAAATACTTTTAAGCAAGATTTTAAAGAGTATCATCTTTATTTCATTTTTAGCACTCTTTTTGATCCTAGCTTATGCAATGTTCTTGTCTGAGACACTTTTGTATCCTATAAAAGCGATAACTAGACGACTAAGTAGAATGAATGAGAGTTTTTTGGAGCAGATAGATCTTACTAATATGCCAGATGAGTTTGTGCCTCTTGGAGAGAGTGTTAACAAACTGATAGAGAGAATACAAAATTTTGTTAAATATCAAAAAGAGCTTTTTATAGGAACGGCACATGAGTTGAAGACTCCACTTGCAGTGATGAAAACCAAAAATGAAGTAACACTGATAAAAGACAGAGATGTCCAAAAATATAAAGATACTTTAAAAGTCAATAATCAGACGATTGATGAGATGAACAAGATGATTAGCTCTATTTTGGAGGTGGGACGACAAGAGGGAGCTCAGTTTGAAAAGCCTGTTGAAGTGGATTTGATTCAGTTTTTAAAAGACAAGACAAAAGATTTCTCGCTTTTGGCAAAGGGTGATGGTAAAAAAATTGAGGTTGATTTGGAGCCGGAGAAGTATTGTATCATTTCCCAACCGACACTACTGACTCATATTTTGCAAAATTTTGTGCAAAATGCTATCAAATTTTCTCCTAAAGATGGAACTGTAAAAATAAGAAGTCGATTAAATGGAGATGAATTTACAATAGAGATTTTAGATGAGGGAGAGGGAATTGATGAGAGCAAGGATCTTTTTGCTCCTTTTAAACGAGATGGCAATAAAGCCGGTGCAGGATTGGGTCTATTTTTGGCAAAAGGTGCAGCCGATGCGATTGGAGCTGAAATCTCTTTGAAAAACAGAAAAGATTCCAAAGGTGCAGTAGCTAAAATAGTCCTAAACTCCAAAAACTACTGTCCGCTTGATGATGATTTGGAAGATATGAAGATATCAATATTTTCACCGTTTAAGAAAAAATAATTATTAATGGCTCTAAAAATTTTGGAAGACTGTATCGCTTGTGATGCATGTTTTCAGCCCTGTCCGACTGATTCAATCATCCCTGATGATCCCATATACAAAATAGATTTTAGCACTTGCACAGAGTGTGAGGGGTATGCAACTACTCCTACCTGTGTGGAAGCTTGTCCTGTTGATTGTATCGTATATGATGAAAAACATCCAAAAGGTGAGAAAAAAGATGGCTAAAAGAACAGCAATTATCGATATAGGCTCAAACTCCATCTCTTTGGTCGTCTATGAAAAGAGTTCAAGATTTGCTTTTAGTTTGATAAAAAAAGCAAGAGCAGGAGTTAAAATAGGTGAGGGTGCTTACGAAAATGGTGGAGTATTACAAAAAGATGCTATGGATAGAGCTTTTTGGGCATTAAACGACCTTTTAAAAATCAGCTCATCGTTAAAGTGTCAAAAGATATTAACAGTTGCCACTTCTGCACTAAGAGATGCTCCAAACAGAGGAGTTTTTTTAAATAGAGT
The DNA here is from genome assembly GCA_003978405.1 of Sulfurospirillum sp. Lineage (GTDB taxonomy): Bacteria > Campylobacterota > Campylobacteria > Campylobacterales > QNZT01 > QNZU01. The sequence goes on along the minus strand of QNZU01000048.1, from coordinate 7,138 downwards.
AAAAAAAGAGTTGAAGCTTTCTATTAAAGTAATAGATGGCAAAAAAGAGGCATATTTTGGAGGTGTTGGAGCACTGAATCTACTCTATGATATTGACTCTTTTGTTACAGTTGATATAGGTGGAGGATCAACAGAGTTTGCAAAGGTGATCAATGGAAGCGTTGTTGATACCTACTCTTTAAACCTTGGTACCGTTCGATTAAAAGAGTTGCTTTTTGATAAAGCAAAATCCCAAAAAGAGATCAAAGCATATATAGATGAGATTTTAGACGAGTTACCGCATAATTTTAAGAGTGAGATTGTTGTAGGTATTGGTGGTACCATAAGAGCACTCTCTTCAGCCATTATGTATTTGGAAGAGTATCCTATAGAGTCTTTGCACGGATTTAAATATTCTGTTAAAGATCATAAAAAGTTGATAAAAGAGATACCTCAAATGAGTAACAAGGAGTTGAAAAAATTATCAATCTCATCAAATCGTTTGGATACTATCAGAGAGGGTGTTGCGATATTTTACAGAATATTAAAAAGATTTGATACAAAATATGTAATTGCCAGTAAAGCTGGTGTTAGAGAGGGTGCTTACTTAACTGATCTTCTTAGAAATACAAATCATAAATTTCCAGATAATTTCAATATCAGTATAAGATCACTTGTAGATAAGTTTGCATTAAATGCCAAAAACTGCTCATATATTCAAAGAGTTGCAAGTGATCTTTTTGATACGCTTGAGCCTTTGCATCAATGTGAAGAAAAATATAAGAAACTCATATCTTATACAGCAAAACTATCACCAATAAACAGCAGATTAAATATCTACTCCAACAGCGGAAACAGTTTTTATCTCTTTTTGGAGTATCTAAATTTTGGTTTTAATCATGAAGAGAAGCTTTTGATAGCACTTTTGCTAAATATCTCATATAAGCAGAAAAAAAGAGAAAATGAGTATAAAAAATATCAAAAGCTACTTCCTGATTTTCATACCTTTAAGTGGCTATTTTATATCTTGGCAATTGCAAGAGCCATCAATGCAAACAGATATATCCAAAAAGTAGAGTTCAAGCTTGAAAAGGGTGTCTTGCAGATATATTTACAAGATCACTCCATCTTATGCAAAGAGGCACTCCAAAAAATAGAGTTACCTTTTGAGGTCGAGTTAAAATCTTCTTCCTAAATTAAACTCAATTTTATGTAATCTATCATCATCCTTTTTGTTGATAGGCTTTGTCCATAGGATTTGGATTGGAACTCCAAGTGGAGATTTTGGCCACTCAACTCCACCACCATAAGATGATCTTTTTATATCATTAAATGAGTTCTCACCAGTCCATCCACTGTCAAAAAAGGCCATACCTCTAAGCCCCATCGATTTTACAAGTGGAATACTCATTTCAACTGAAGCAGTTGCCATTTTTTTGGCTCCTTTGAGGTTCCCATCTTCATCTTTTGGAGAGAGCCAACCATATTTATATCCTCTTACCGTTCCATAACCACCCATATAGAGCTTTTCATTTAGTGGTATAAATCCTTTGTCGTTTATAGTACTAAGTCTTACTTTTCCTCTTAGGATCAAATCATAATCGATCTGATCTTCAAATCCATGATAAAACTTCATGGTTGCATTGTGTTTTAAAAATTTTGAGTCTCCACCAATTCCTGCATACTCTAAAGAGTAACTGGCATACATTCCATTTCTTGGAAGATAGTAGTCATCTGTATTATTATATGTAATTGAAGGAATAAATGAGCTCTTTTTAAATCTCCCTTCTTGATAGAAGATATCATTTTTGAGTGTCTCATTTACATCAGTTAGCTCTGTATCTTCATAAAGATATGTGAGTGAGACATGCAAATTTCTTCCAATTTTTCTACCCAATCCCAAACTTCCACCAAAAGATTTCTCTTTATAGTTGATATAGTCGTAGTCATTTCTGTAAATATTTCCACTTAGGCTGTAGAATGAGTCAAAGAGTCTTGGATTGTTAAAATTGATACTTCCTTTTAACCTCTTTTGAGAATAATCAACAGTAGTACCAAGCTCTATACCACTTCCAAGAAAGTTTCTATCACTAATACCGGCATTTACTCCAAGTCCATCATATCCATCACTATAAGTGATACCACCCATGATACTTCCCGTACTAGCTTCATCCACCTTTACAAGCAGATCCATTTTGGCAGGTGCGATCTGTTTTGGAATGATTTGGACATTGTTAAAGTAACCGGTTCTTTTTAGAGCATTTATAGAGTCAACAAGATCACTTCTTGTAAACTTTTCACCCTCACTTAGATACAGCTCTCTTCTAATTACACTGTCTTGGGTTCTGCTGTTTCCTGAAATGGTGATATTATTTACAAAGACTTTCTCATTTGGCTGGACTTTATATACAACATTTACAGTGTGGTTTAATTTGTTTGGTTGAACATCAGGTACAATTGAAGCAAAAGCATACCCTTTATTGGAGACTGCTTTTTGAATTTTGGACATATCGGATCTTAGTTTTGTTACATCAAAAGTTTTGTTTGGTCTTAATTTAAACTCCTCTTTTAACTCTTTTGGATTTGCTATGGATGGATCTATCTGCACATCAACATCTGCAACTTTGTAAGGCTCCCCTTCTTCTATCTTATAGGTAAGTTCGGCTGAGTAGTCTGAAAAGTTGGTCTTTAAATATGGTGGATAGACTTTGGCATCTAAAAATCCGTGTTTTAGATAAAACTCTTTGATTCTTTGTGCATCAAATTTTAGTTGATCTGCTTTTAGTTTTCCATCGTCTCTACCAAAAAACCATCCTGCAAATTGTCTTTGTCTGTTTGCAAGAGAGTCTTTGATATCATCATAACTAAAATGTTTAGCACCTATTAGATTTACTTTTTTGATATATACAGGTTCACCCTTGTTTACTATAACATTTGTTTCTACACTTCCTGGATTTACCTCTTTTTGCTCAACTCTTACACTTGAATCAAAATATCCTTGTGATTGTAAATCTTTGGTAATATTATCTTTGATATTTTTAGCTTTGCTCTCATCAAAGAGATCACCTTTTTTGATTCTTGCTTTTTTGAGAGTTTCATCAGTTTTATCGTCACTGATACCTTCAATGTTGATTCTTGATACGACAGGTTTTTCTTTGCAGTGATAGATCAATACTCCATTTTTCTCATCTACCCATATATCGGTAAATAGTTTTTGTTGATAGAGTTTTTTGATGCTTTGATCAACTTTTAATTCATCTATCTCTTCACCTTTTTTCAAACCTATAATCTCTTTTGCAATTTCAGGAGAGAGGTGAATTAAACCGTCAAATTTGATATCCTTGATTGCAGTTGAATGAAGGGATAAAACCAATATAGAAGATAACAAGATACTTTTTTTCATAAAGTTAACCTTACATATTATTTAGATAAGATACTATAATATCATATTAATCTTATTCTATAGTAAATAAAGTGGGTAATCAATGAAAGTAGCAATCGTAGGTTTAGGGCTAATGGGCGGCTCTTTTGCACTGGCTTTAAAAAAGAGTAGTTTAAAAGCTGAGATTTTGGGATATGACAATAGTGTTAAAAACAGTACCGAAGCATTAAAATTGGGATTTGTTGATAAAATTGTCGATTTTGAAGATATAAAAAGAGCAGATTTGATTATCTTGGCGGTACCGGTAGACGCGATCATTACATATCTACAGAAGTTAAAAGATATTAAAGACTCCCAAACGATTATCGATCTTGGAAGTGCAAAAAGTTTAATCATAAAAAATACACCTCAATCAATTAGAAAAAACCTCATCGCCGCCCACCCGATGGCAGGAACTGAAAAATCTGGTCCAAATGCGGCAATTGAGGATTTGTATGAAGATAAGGTAGTGGTTCTTTGTGATTTTAATGATAGTGGAGAAATTCAGCAAGAGGTAGCTTTGAAAGTTTTTGAAGCATTAAAAATGAAGATAGTCTATATGGACTCAGATGAACACGACAAACATGCCGCATATATTTCTCATCTGCCTCATGCAATCAGTTTTGCTCTGGCAAACAGTGTTTTGTCTCAAGAAGATCCCAAAAGTATCCTTGCACTTGCCGGTGGCGGTTTTAAAGATGTGAGCCGTATTGCAAAATCTTCACCGATTATGTGGAGTGATATATTTAAGCAAAACAGAGAAAATCTATTAAAATCACTTGATGATTTTGAGTATGAACTAAAATCTGTAAAAAGATTGATAGAAGATGAAAAATGGGAAGAGCTTCAAGAGTGGATATCTCGTGCAAACAGGTTGCACGAAATTTTATGAGTGTTTTTTGATAAAAGGTATCAGTTGATCTTTAGGTAGAGGTTGACTAAAGAGATAACCTTGCATCAGTTTGCAACCTCTTTGTTTTAAAAACTCCATCTGCTCTTTTGTTTCTACACCCTCAGCTACAATTTCTAGATTTAACTGCTTTGCCAAAGAGATAATCATCTGTGTTATTACGATATCATCTTCATCGTCTGGAATATCATCAATGAATGATTTGTCAATTTTTAGTTTTGAGACAGATAATTTTTTCAATCTTGACAAAGATGAATATCCGGTACCAAAATCATCAATAGCGGTATTGATACCTATTTTTTTCAGATTTGCAATTGTTTTGTCTGTCTCTTCGATATTATCCATCAAAAAGCTCTCGGTTACTTCAAGTTCAAGATGTCTTGGATCAATTCCGGTTTGGGAGACTATCGCTTTTACACTCTCTTCCAAATGATTTTGTGTAAGCTGTTTGGAAGAGATATTGACAGCGATTTTATGGTCAAATCCAAATGCTTCAAGCTCTTTTATCTGTAGACATGCTAATTTTATGATATGTTTTCCGATTTTTACCATAAGTCCACTATCTTCTGCTATTGGAACAAAATGTTCTGGAGAAATAATTCCATATTTTGGGTGTTCCCATCTAATAAGGGCTTCAAAGGAGACAACCTTTTTCTCTTCCAAATCAAATATAGGTTGATAGTATATGATCAGTTCATCTTTATTGATTGCATTTCTTAGATTGTTTGTCAGTTCAAGTTTTTCATTTGCATCAGCAGTCATATCTTCAGTGAAGTATCTATAGACATTTTTGCCCTCGTGTTTTGCTTTGTACATTGCTAGATCAGCATTTTTGATAAGTTGTTCGATATTTACTGTATCATCTGGGAATATGGATATTCCAACACTAGCTCCGATATAACCCATTTCATCTTTGAGCTTTATAGGGGTTGATAGTGTATCTATAATTTTTTGAGCGACAATTGAAGGATAAGATACATCTTTTATATCATCTAAAATGACAGTAAACTCATCACCTCCAAGTCTTGAAACGATATCCTCGGCTCTTAGTATTCCTTTTACTCTTTTTGCTACTTCTTGAAGAAGCAAGTCTCCATAATCATGCCCCAAAGTATCATTGATCATTTTAAAATTATCCAAATCGATAAACATCAGAGCTACTTTTGTATTGTTTCTGTTAGCTTTGGAAATCAATGTTTTTAGAGAGTTGTGGAACATCATCCTATTAGGTAATGCTGTAAGAGTATCAAAGTGAGCCAAACGGTTTAGTTTGTCCTGAACTTTTTTTTGAGAAGTGATATCTGAGTAGATTCCACCGATATACTTTTTGTCATCTTTGTATATTAAAAATTTATGAATATTAAAATACTTCTCTTCACCTTTAGAGGTTGTGATTTTATGCTCTATTAAATCAACCCCTTTTTCAATAACCCTTTTGTCACTTTGGGTTAGTATCTCATCTTCACCTTTTTCAAGTATATCTTTGCAACTAAGTCCTTCAAGAGTTTTTTTGCCAAAGAGTTTGTTAAAGTATATGTTTGAAAAGATAAAGTTTCCATCTTCATCTTTTATAAATGCACCTGCTGGAAGATTGTTCATAAATAGACTAAACTGTTCTTGAGACTCTTTAAGAGCAATTTGTGCCTCTTTTATATCGGTGATATCTTTGATAAAACCTGTCATTCTTACTGGTCTTCCAGACTTTTCAAATGTAGCTTTTCCGCTGATAGAGATCCATTTTGTTTTGCCGTTTGCTCTTATACGATGCTCTTGTTTGAAACTCTCACTTTTTCCGCTTAAATATGCTTCGAGTGATTTTAAAACTCTGTTTTTGTCTCTTGGGTCGATTCTTTCAATCCAAGTCTCGATAATCGGTTTTACCACAGTTGTGTGACTGATTCCTATGATCTGTTTAAATCGGTCTGAAAACTTTACCTCTTTAGTGAGTAGATCCCAATCCCATAGAGCTTCATTTGAAGAACTTGATGCGATTTCATATCTCTCTTTTAGTGCATGTATAGCTTTTTTTGCTTCTATTTGATCACTGATATCAACAATTACACCAAAACTACCCTCATCAACATTGATGATATAGGTGTAGGTATTAATCTCCTTATCTAGCTCATTTTTAAGTTTTAATTCAAATTTATTTTTTGTAGAGATATTTAATTGTGATATCGCTTTTAAAATTTGTTTTTTGTTTTTACCGGCAAAATTATCAAAAGATTTATTGGTAATAAATTTTGATTTATTGCTTTTTTTATAAAACATCGGTAGTGGAAATTGTTCAATTAGTGATTCTAAAAGTAAATTGTTTGTTGCAAACAGCATAGCCTATCCTCTTTTATATGTTTAGTTATCTTTGTGATATATCGGCTAATTTTAAATAAAATAAAATAGCAAGAATTTTTAATGTAAAATCGGTTTAAGAGTCGTTCGAAATTGAGGGGAAAAAATGGGAGAGATAAGCTTTACACATCTGCATCTACATACCGAGTATTCGCTACTTGATGGAGCAAACAAGATAAAAGATTTGGCCAAGAGAGTCAAAGAGCTTGGTATGGATTCAGTGGCGATCACAGATCACGGAAATATGTTTGGTGCGATAGATTTTTATACTACTATGAGAAAAGAGGGCATTAAGCCCATTATCGGGATGGAAGCTTATATCCACAATCAAGATGACTTAGGTGATAAAACTACAAAGCAGAGATTTCACCTATGTCTATATGCCAAAAATGAAGTTGGTTATAAAAATTTGATGTATTTAAGCTCTATGAGTTATCTAAAAGGGTTTTATTACTATCCAAGGATCAATAAAAAACTTC
>QNZU01000085.1 GCA_003978405.1 Sulfurospirillum sp. | reverse complement strand
AGCAGCAGTATGACCCATACCGATAGCTCCACCAAGAGCAGCAAGTCCAAGACCAACACCAGCAGCAACAACAGAGTAAGCTTTAATCATATCGCTTCCTGAACCATCACTTGCAAATGCAGCAGTAGCTAGAGCAAGCATCAAAAATAGAATCTTCTTCATCGAAGTTCTCCTTATAAAGTATTTGTTCTTCAAAGTCCGTTCGGCTTGCGTATCCCTACTTATCACTTTGAAGGGGAGATTTTACCAAAAGAGTCATTAAATTAAACTTTTTCGATAAAACCGAGTTCTATTTTATTTCCGTTTACTCCAAGTATTTTGACTTTAATCTTCTCTCCAATTGAGAGAATATCGGTAACTTTATCAACTCTCTCATCTGATAGTTTTGAGATATGAAGAAGTCCATCGACATTTCCAGGTAACTCAACAAAAGCTCCAAAATCGACAATTCGTTTTACCTCTGCATCAAAAACTTGTCCCTCTTTAAATTCAGGCATAGATTTCGTATTTCTTCTATCACTGCTTTTTGAAGCTACTTCTTTAACAAACTCGGCTGCTTCACTGACACTTACATCATCACTACCCTCAATCTTTACAATACCGTTTTGTCTGTCAAGATCAATTTTTACTCCATATTTTTCGGTGATCTCTTTGATATTTTTACCACCCTGACCTATGATAGCACCAAAAGTTGAACTATCAAGCTCAAAGCTCAAAATCGAAGGAAGTGCATTGGAGTTTAGGATTATATCTTCACTTGAACTTTCCATAATATTAAGAATATGATTTAGTGCATCTTTAGCTTGATAGATAGCCTCTTTTAAAATATCTTTGTCAATTCCACCTAGCTTGATATCCATCTGCAAGGCTGTTACTCCATCTTTGCTTCCGGCAATTTTAAAGTCCATATCACCATCATGATCTTCAAGTCCCATGATGTCAGTTAGTATCGCATACTTATCTTCCTCTACCACAAGCCCCATTGCCACCCCGGCGATTAGTTTTTTTACATCGACTCCGGCCGCTTTTAGTGCCATAGAGCCTCCACAAACAGTAGCCATTGAAGATGATCCGTTTGATTCAAGTATCTCTGATACCAATCTTATAGTTTGGTTTTTTGGCAATCTAATTGAGGGCTCTAATGCTCTTTTTGCCAAATTTCCATGCCCTAGCTCTCTTCGTCCTGGCGGTTTAAGTGGTGAAGCTTCACCTACTGAGAATCCTGGAAAATTATAGTGCACCATAAAATTTTCATAAAGAGTCTCTTTGGAAGTAAGCAGATCGTAACTTTGTGCATCTTTGCTATCGCCAAGAGTTAGTGCCACAAGTGCTTGAGTTTGACCTCTTGTAAAGAGACAAGAGCTATGGACTGAGGGGAGAATATTCGTTTCTATGGATATAGGACGAACATCCTTTAAGCCCCTGCCATCAGCTCTGATTTTGGCATTTAAAATCATATCTCGGACAATCTCTTTTTTTACTTGCATAAGAGCTGATGCAACACTATCTTTATCAAAATCCGGCTTTTCATTTAGTATCGCTTTTTCTATCTTTTTAAGTTCAACTGCTCTTTCAGATTTTGCCATACTTTTTATCGCATCTTTTAGTAAATCTAACTTCTCAGACTTGATATACTCTATGATCTTTTCATCTACTTCACTTGTAGTTGATGTAAACTCAAAACTCTCTTTTTTATACGGTAAGAGGGAATCATAAAATATTTTACTAGCTTCTTTGATAGCACTGTTTGCAAACTCAAGAGCCTCAAGAGTCTCATCTGAATTAAGTTCGTTTAATCCATCCTCATCACCATTTACTTTCATCTCTATCATTAACAGATCACTATCAACTCCAGAAACAAGCAGATCCAACTCACCGTTTTTTAACTCTTCTTGAGTTGGATTTAAAAATAGCTCTTTCTCACTCTTGCCCACCCTCACAGCACTTAAAAGTCTCTCTATTGGTATATCCGATAAAAATAGAGCGGCTGAAGCTGCATTTACAGCCATAGTTTGTAAATCTACCTCTTCATCTGCACTTAGAACCAACACTGTAATTTGAGTAGGATATTTGTATCCGTCTGGGAATAGAGGTCTTAAACTTCTATCAATAATCCTTGAAGTTAGTGTCTCAAAATCACTAGGTCTTGCCTCTCTTTTGATGTAACCTCCAGGAATTTTGGCTACTGCATATGCTTTTTCCACATACTGAACCGTTAATGGTAAAAAATCCTCTTCTACTTCAATATCATCGTATGCTACTGCTGCTAAAACTACTGCGTTTTTTTGTCGAAGCAAGACTGATCCGCTTGCTTGTTTTGCAACTTTATCAACTTCAAAAATGAGTGATTGATTATTGCATTCAATTTTTATACTGTGACTCACTAACTCTCCTTTATATTTGGCATAAAACTACTGCTCTTTTTTAACATGTAGATTAACTCTTTGCTTTTTATCTTCTCCAAATTTTCATAATAGTAATCTGTAGAGATAAAATGAACTATTTTGTGAGGAACAAATACATTGTCTGCTATTAAATCCAGTTGGTGAAAAAGATCTTCAGCTATTACAGGAAGTGCAATTGAGACTTTGTTTGTATTTAAATTAAGTACTGACTTGATAGCACACATCAAGCTCAATCCACTCTCACACCCCTCATCAACTAATAAAACAGATCTATTTTTTATTGAAGTCATATCTTCAGCATATCTAAATCTATTATTCCAAAGTATGATTTTATCTTCATATAAATCACTTGCTTGACTATAGATGTAGTTTTCATCTATTCCAAATGATTTGGTTAATGCTTCATGTATGACAATCTCTTTGGTTTCACTAACCATCGCAATTTCACACTCATCATTTTGTGGTGCAGCTATGGGGGCAATGAAAAACAGATCAAAATTGACTTTGAGTTTCTCACATAAGCCCATACATATCTTTGCACCTCCTCTAGAGAGGGCAAGTAGTAACCAGTTCTCTTTTTTAATCTGCTCTATGGGTAATATTTCCAAAAGATTCTTTATAGCATCATCTCTGTCTTTGTAAAGATAAGTGTTAGAATTTAAATCTGTTTGCATGTTCTCTCTTTGGAAACTGTTTTTGAAACTCACTCTCATCAAATGAGAATCGATAATTCTTAGCATAATTTTTTAATAAATCATAAGCTTCATTGATCTGAACGATTTTACTATCTTTTTGATTAACATCACTATGGTATTTTTTTACTAATTTTAAATATCTTTGATGTATCTCATTGATAGATACAAATGGTGGTAGATTTAAGACTTCCAAAGCCCAGTGAAGCCTGTTTAGATCAACTTCCATCACTTTGCCAAGGCTCCAAGTCCCTGAGATATAATCAATGTTTTAAGATCATCATCATAAAATCTAACCCCAAGTCCAACAAAAGCATTTTTGGTACTACTATTTAAAAAGTTATCATACCCTGCATAAATATCCAAATGCTTTAATATTGTATATCTTGCACTCACCTTTGCATGGGCGTTTTTACCACGAACATCATTTTGGGCATTCATATCATATAGCTCTGCTGAAGTCTTTAACTGTTTGTTTAAAAGATAATAATCCAAGCCTGCTCCAAAAGTATTTTCTATTAGTCCACCTCTTATAGTGACATCATCAAGAGTTTTGGCAATTTGAGCCGAGATCAAAATCTTGCTCTTGTCATGTTTTTTTGGTGGTATAAACTCTCTGTTTTCATTCATTTTGGAATAATCATCCATACCTGATATATCAAATATATAGCTTTTGGTACTACTTGGTTGGTAATTTAGACTCATATATCCTTTGGCATAATTATCACTGCTCATAAGCTCTCCATGCATTGCTACTTCAAGCTGGACCTTGTTTACTGCTCCTAGGATTGTATCAACTTTGTCAAAGGCATCTTTCCCTTTGGCAAAAAAGCTGTTTGCAGAATTAATTGAGTTATATAGAGGTTTTGAGTTGTTCTTAAGTAATGTCTCAAGCTCATTAGCTATGGAAGCATATTTGTCAGCTAGTTTTGGCAGTTTGTCTCTGATTGATTGGCTTGTATATTTTAGATCTTTTATCAATGTATCTATATTTGTCATAATCAGAGGGAGTTTTGTATTTATAATATTTGCTGTTTTTTCAAATTTTTGACTAACTTTTGATAGTGAGGTTGCCATATTGTTAAAATTATCAACTGCACTGTTTAATCTTCCAAGTTTTGTAAACTCTTTTAGATCACTTGTGATTTTGTCTATATTGGCAAAAGTATCTTTTAGATGTTGTTTTGCCTTCTCATCCATCACATCTCTTAAATCTTTTACAAAGTCCTTAAATTCATCTGCGGCTTTGGTCATCGAGTCACTTGCTTGAGTGATAGTTGCCAAAGGAAGACCTGGTTGTATCAACTGAGAGTCCTTAAGATACTCTTTGCTTTTACCAAGCTTGATTCCTAAAAATTTCCCTCCTAGAAGTGACTCTTGAACTGGAACAATTTTAGAATCTTGTGGGAGCTTTACTCCTTCTTTGATAAAAATTTCAGCTTTAACTTTATCACCGTCAATTTTAAGATCTTTTATAAAACCAACATCGATACCGTTTGCTTTTACTTTGGAGTTTTTTTCGAGTCCTGATGCATTATCAATCTTTGTATAGAGTGTATAACCTTTTGCGGAGAGATTTTTAAAACTGCTAACTTGTGTAGTCAAAAAAAACAGAAAGATCAAAGCCATAAAAACAAAGATTCCAACCTTTACTTCATTTTTCATCTGATCTCCTCAGTTGTGTTTGTTAAGTTTGCATGATTTTCAAGTTCGCTCTCTTTGTTATACTCATATTTCATACCACCAAAAGGGTAGAATCTTACAAAAAACAAAACTCCCCTTTTTGTAACTGATTGTGCACCTTCACTAGTAAGGTTTGGAGTTACACTCTCTTTGTATCTAAACATATAGTCCCAACATCTCTTTTTATATTTCCACCCTACACTCCACTCTTTTGTAAAACTATCTTCTATGTTGTAATCCAATGATGCAAACATAGAGTAGTGATTGTCTATCTTACTCTCAAAATAGCTTGTAATAAAATTACTGTTTTTATTAAATTTTTTATACTCATAAGAGTGGTTTATATTTAAATGGTACCTGTTCTTATTGTATGATACTCCCGATTGAATCTTTCTTAATCTATGATATTTATGAGAATAAAATAGTGTATTTTCAAGTTTTATATATCTTTTTGGGTAGTATATGATTTGATTTTGGGTATCTGAGTATTTGTAAAATCTCTTATCATCAAATAGTGTTTGAACAAATCTGTGAAACAGAAAATTAAATCCATCATTGTCATAGAAATATTCATTAACCTTCAAAGAGAGATTCTTTCTCTCTGTATTAAATGGGATAAATGGTGCAAAATATCCACTTTTGTGAGTAGAGCTTGGTACCACAAATGACAATTCTGACTGTATGTTATGAATGAAGCTGCTATACTTTTTACTTAAGTCACTTGTGAGTGAAAATTTATGATAGTTACTAAAAAAATTCGCATTTTCAAGACTCTCATTTTGGTTATAGTAGTTGACTCTTGAGTAGTAGAGATTTTCTGAAACTTTAAAGCCTAAAAACTCATCAAAAAATGAATGGTAGTAGGTAATTGGAATATTGATCTCATGAACAGCTGCATTTAGCCCCTCAAGCCTATAATTGTTAGTCCATTTATAATCGATTGAATATAGAATATTTGGTACCAGCCAATTTGAGCTAAATTTATGGTACTCAAATGCCGGAAGAGTCTGCAAAGTATCATCATTGCTATTTTTTTCTGTATCAATGAAGTATTTTGAATATAATCCAAAATATTGATTGGAGTTGTAAAGAAAATAGTTTATCGTTGATGTTGCCAATTTTGAATTTGCATAACTGTTTGAGTGATTTAAATTGATAAAATCTATATCGTTTAGGTATATAGAGTCTACAAAGAGAGCATCGTTGTAACTTGAGTCTAGTTTTTTATTGATCGTTTGACTTATTAATGATCTGTTTTTATATTTAAACAAGACTCCAAAATGTCTGCTGTTTTTTAGATTATGCTCTTTGACATATGAGTTGTTATCCTTAAAGTATCCCAGTGTAATTGAGCCGTTTGATTGGTTTGTATCAACAAATCTAAATGTGGAGTAGAGTCCAACACCTCTTTTTAGTCGTATTTGAGGATCAATCTCCAAATCCCAGTTTTTTTCATTTGCTATGTAGTAAGGAGTTACCAAAAAGATATTCTCTTTATTCTCATATCCTAAAATCGGCTTTAAAAAACCACTTTTTCTATGTTTGTTTGTAGGAAAACCAAACCACGGTAGATACAAAATAGGTATATTATTTACAAAAAATGTGGGATTGTAGATGGAGATATACTCTTTTTTCTGATTATAGATTCCACTGCTAAATCTTATTTTCCAGGCAGGATTAATCCTCTCACAACTAGAAATCTCAGTTGATTTAAATTTGATGATATCTTTTTCTCTTGTAGTATTTTTGGTATCAAACCAGATCTTGGCATCTTCATCGTATGAGAAGAGGTTATTGGTAGAAAAGTTGCTCTTTTTTAAATTGATTTTTGTGTGCTTTAGAAAAACTCTATCTTTGTTTTGGTAATCGATATAGACATTTCCAAATAGTTCAAGATCATGATTTGCTCTGTTGTAAATAGCTCTATCAGCTCGAAAAATACCATTTTTTGAGTAGATTATCACATCACCGTTTGCTTGGACTATGTTTCCATTGTATGTTAGTTTTTTTGCTAAAAGCTCATATCTTGTCGAAGTAGCAAAAAGTAAAGATGTACCTAAAGTAAGGAGTGAAATTGTTCTTATCATATACACTTAAAATAAACTATTTTAAAGCCTGATATGCAATATCCATACGACACTGTTTACCCATAAAATGGACATGACCGACTAAATCATAAGCTCTGTCTCTTGCCTCTTTAATACTATCTCCAAGCCCTACACAAATCAAAACCCTTCCGCCTGTTGCAAAGAGTTTGTCATCTATTATAGAGACTCCAGCATAGGATATGTGAGAATTGTCTAAAAGCTCTTTGTTGTCAATATCATTGATGATGATTTCTGCAGGTTTTGATGAGCTGTAAGGATAATCTTTACTTGCGAGAACAACTCCTACACATGATTTATCAGAAATCTTAATATCAAGATTTTTTAGATCTTTTGTGGCAGCTTTAAAAAACAGATCATAAACACTACTTTGAATCAGAGGCATCAATATTTCACACTCAGGATCTCCAAACCTGACATTATACTCTAAAACTTTCACTTCGCCATTGACAATCATAAGCCCTATAAACAAAACACCCTCATATGGAGTCGCCTCTTTTTTCATGCCTTCAAGTGTTGGTACCACTACTTTTTTTTCTATCTCTTCATAGAGTTTTTCATCTATCAAAGGGGTAGGAGCATAAGCACCCATACCGCCAGTATTTGGACCTTTGTCTCCATCAAGGAGTCTTTTGTGATCTTGAGCAGCTGGAAGGATTTTATAGTTTTCTCCATCGCATATAGCAAACACAGAAAGTTCATAACCATCCAAAAACTCTTCTACAATCACTCTTTTACCCGCATCGCCGAAACTCTCTCCGCTTAGCATTCCTTTTACGGCTTTTATAGCTTCATCTTTGCTCGGGGCGATAATAACACCCTTACCTGCACAAAGACCATCAGCTTTTACTACAATTGGAGGGGTAAGAGTATTTATAAAATCGGTGAGTTCACTCAAACTATCACTTTGAATATATTTGGCTGTGGGTATATTATACTTTTTTAAAAAATCTTTCATAAAAACTTTAGATCCCTCTAACTTGGCAGCTGCTTTGCTAGGACCAAAGATTGTTAAGTTATTCTCTTTAAATATATCAACTACTCCATCGACAAGTGGTGCTTCAGGACCTACAATAGTAAGATTTATACTTTTTTTCTTGGCAAAATCAAGCAAATCATCATAATCTCTATATTGATAATTCTCTCCTAGATTTTGGGTGGCACCATTACCTGGAGCAAAATAGATTTTTTCAACTTTAGCATCTTGACTAAGTGCCAAACCTATTGAGTACTCTCTCCCACCGCTACCTATGATCAAAACTTTCATGAAATATCTCTTTTGTATAAATAATTTAAGTACCCAAGGGAGCGTTCCGCATGTAGATGAAGCCCTTATTAAAGCTCAAAAATTAGGATCGAACCTATTTTTAGGGGCAATAGCTAGCAAAAATGCATTATCACTACCGCCACACACCAACAGGTTACGGTATCCAACTACAAGTTATGTGTTAGACTCTCGTATTTTACGGTTGTCGCATCCCTTAGGCAATTGTAATTATAACCAAAAAGACTTACACTCAATAGAGTTTTATGAAAATAGATTAAATTTTTTTGCCAAACAAGAGTTCATTTGCCAGTTTTATACATGCAGGTATATTTTGCTCAACAGATAATATATATTTTACCCCTTTTGGCATATATGAGGCGGTAACCTTACCTATTACGACTGCTCTCCAGCTCTCATCCCAGTCAAAATATTTAAAAAAGCACTCAATAGTAGATGGAGAAGTAAAGATAATAACAGATTCAGAAGATGGTTTTTCATCTTTTTTACAAACTCCGCAGACAGTTTTGTAAGCTATAAGTTCATCTAGTAAAACACCGGTATCTTTTAGGATTGTATTTAAGTTTGAAGCTACAATTTCTGGTCTAATAAAGAGAGCTTTTTTACCCTCTAGCATCTTTTTAATCTCATCAGCAAAACTATTTCCATAGGAGTTTTTTGCACTATAAGCAACTACTCCTCCAAGTTCATTTATCTGACTTGCCGTCGCACTTCCAATTGCATAAGAGGGAAGAGTCTTCCATGTTTTATCAATATTTTCAATCGCTAAAACACCGTTTTTGGAGCTAAAAATTAGAGCTTCATAAGAGCTTAGATCAACACTCTTTTTTAAAAACTCTATTTTTATACAAGGAAGATTTGAAGCACCTTCAAACAGTTTTTCACTAAGCAGAAAGATTTTTGCTTTCACTTGAAAATTGAGACAATATTATCTATATCTCTAAAGAGAGTATCCAACTCTTTAGCAGACTCAAGATCAAATCTTTTGAAACTATCTACTTTAAAAGGATCTTTCTTGTAAGGAAGTGCTATATAAATCGCATCTTTTGTGAATGATACTCCAACAGATCTTCTTTTAAGAGGGGTGATTTTATCAATCATATCCTCATCAAGCTCTCCATATATCTGCCACTCACCTATTTTCTTTCCTCTTTTGCCCTTTGCAAAGAAACTAGACATTGCCAAGTCCATATTTGCCACTTCATCAATCAAGCCTTGCGAAATAATGGCTCCATTTTTAGTGTTTGGATGATCTATCTTGATGATAAATCCCTCAAATCTGTTTTTGTTAAATCTTTCTACACTAGCACTCTCTTTTGTTTTAAAAGTTAGTACCACATATGCAACAATCACACCACTCTTACCAAAAGAGGAGCCGATATAACTATTGTCAATTTCAGGTGAAAAAAGAGAACTATTTTTTATATCTTGAAGATTTAATTTTTTACCAAGGTAAGTATATCCACAACAATTTACTCCTATGGGTGAGACTATCTTTTTTAAAAACAATGACTCATAGCTACTTTTAGGTATGTTTTTGGTTAAAACATAATATCCACCAGCTACCATCACAAGCCATACTAACACTCCTGCCAATTTGAAATATTTTGCAAAAACTATAAAGATAACTATCGCCAAAGCGATAGAGATATAGATTGTAGTCTGTCTCTTTTTCTCGAACTCTTGCTGTGGCTTGAGTAGATTTAGTGTTGGTTTTAGCTCATTGTTGTAAAGAGTATTTAAATCGCTACTTCCAAATCCCTCATTTGCAGCAAAAAATAAAACCGCACTAAATAAAATTTTCAAAAAGAGACTTCTCATATCTTTCCTTTATTCCCACTCAATGGTACCAGGTGGTTTTGAAGTGATATCATAGACCACTCTGTTAATTCCATCTACTTCATTGATAATTCTATTGGATATTGAATCTAGTAGTTCATGAGGGATATGAGCAAATGTTGCGGTCATTCCATCCACACTCTCTACCATTCTTACACAGACTGTATTGTCATAAGTTCTGTTGTCTCCCATCACTCCGACACTCTTGACATTTAATAAAACACAAAAAGCTTGCCACACTTTATCATAATATCCGTTTGATTTTAACTCATCAATCATAATTGAATCGGCTTTTCTTAAAAGGGCCAAATCATCCTCGTTCACTTCCCCCATAATTCTGATAGCAAGTCCAGGTCCTGGGAATGGATGTCTATTTATCATATCGAGTGGAAGATCCAGTTCAAGTCCTAGTTTTCTCACCTCATCTTTAAAAATCTCTCTTAATGGCTCAATCAGCTCAAAGCTCATCCAATCAGGCAACCCTCCTACATTGTGGTGGGACTTAATTGTTTTGCTTGGACCCTTTACAGAGACTGATTCTATCACATCAGTATAGAGAGTTCCTTGTGCCAAGAAAGAGATATCATCAAATTTTTTTGCTTCTGTTTCAAATACACTTATAAAAGTTTCGCCGATGATTTTTCTTTTTTGTTCAGGATCAGTAACTCCTTTTAGTTTCTCTAAAAATTTTTCCTTAGCATCAACAGTAATGAGATTTGCATGAAGGCGGTTTTTAAACATATCTTCTACCTGTTCTTTTTCATTTGTCCTTAAAAGTCCATGATCTACAAAAACAGGAATCAATTGATCTCCTATTGCTTCATGTAGTAGTGCAGCTACAACAGAGCTGTCAACTCCTCCACTCACACCACAAAGAACTTTTTTATCGCCAACTTTCTCTTTGATCTTTGCAATCTGCTCTTTTGCAAAACTTCCCATATTCCAACTTGCTTCACAACCACAGATCTTATTTGCAAAGTTATTCAAAATAGTGGTACCAAATTCACTGTGATGAACTTCTGGGTGAAATTGTAAAGCATATATGTTTCTAGATGTATTGGCAATTGCAGCATATGGAGAGTTGTCAGAACTCGCTATTTTTATAAATCCTTCAGGAAGCATATCAACTCTGTCTGCATGACTCATCCATACCGTCTGATTGTTTTGTGTATCATCAAATAGATGACACTCTTCTTCAAACTTTATTTTGGCTTTTCCATATTCGTGATTGTCTGAAGGAATAACAACACCACCAAAGTGCTGAGTGATTAGTTGCATTCCGTAGCAGATCCCAAGAATAGGAATCTCTAAATTAAAAATTTCATTATCAGGATGATATGCTCCACTATCATAGACTGAAGCTGGACCACCGCTTAAAATCAGACCTTTTGGCTCTTTCTCTTTGATAGACTCAATTGGTTCGTTATATGGAACAATTTCACAATATATTCCACTTTCTCTTAGTTTTCTTGCTATTAGTTGTGTATATTGGGATCCAAAATCCAAAACAACTATAGGGACATGTTTCATTAAATTCCTTGAAGTTTATAATTTGTGCCGATTTTAGTAAAAATTTACTTTGCCGTATCTTTAAACACAAAGTTAGATATACCAGGCAGTTGATATTAAGTTTGTTTAAAATAGAGAAAAAGATTTTTTATATTTACTCAATTACTCATTTATCAAAATCTCTCTTTGTCCCTTTGCATTTGGAGCTGATAAAACTCCTGCCATCTCTAGTTGTTCTATAATTGTTGCAGATCTGTTATAACCAATTTGTAATCTTCTTTGAAGGTAGCTGATTGAAGTTTTTTTATCATTTAATACAACCTGCTTCGCCTCTTCAAAGAGTTCATCAAAAGCACCATTTAGAGCTTGTTTGGATGAATTTGATGGTGAGTTTGAAGAGAGTTGCTCGTCAGATTCACTCAAATATGATGGATCATATACTACCTCTTGCTGTGCCTTTAAAAACTCGACAATCTGCTCAATCTCCTCTTCCGTGATAAAAGGTGCATGAAGCCTGATAATACCTGAACTTCCAGGAGGTGTAAAGAGCATATCACCTCTTCCTAAAAGAGATTCGGCTCCTTGAGTATCAAGGATGATTTTTGAGTCAATTTTTTGTCCTACTTTAAAAGATATTCTACTTGGCAGGTTTGCTTTGATAAGCCCTGTTACTACATCTACTGAAGGTCTTTGGGTAGCGACGATTATATGGATACCGGCAGCTCTTGCCATTTGGGCAAGTCTTGCGATATAAAACTCTACATCTTTACCACTTGTCATCATAAGATCAGCCAACTCATCAATAATAATTACGATATAAGGAAACTCATCCCTGCCCTCTTTTCGTGCTTTTTGGTTATAGTTTTCGATATTTTTTGTTTTAGTATTTGACATCAGTTTGTACCGTTTTTCCATCTCTGTTACCATATTTGCCAAAGCTGTAATTGCCTGTTTGGGCTGGGTAATAACAGGAGTTAGCAGATGTGGTATGTCATTGTAAATAGAAAATTCAAGCATCTTTGGATCGATCATCAAAAGCTTTAGATTCTCCGGTGAATTTCTGTATAGCAAAGAGACAAGCATAGCATTTACACCAACTGACTTACCGCTACCTGTGGTTCCGGCAATTAACAGGTGGGGAAGTTTTTTTAGATCTGTAATAAAAGGATTTCCAACTATATCTTTACCAATTGCCAAAGTCAAAGGGGATGCGGCATTTTTAAAGAGTTTGCTCTCAAGAACCTCTCTTAGGTAAATTGTCTCGATTTTATTGTTTGGTATCTCAATTCCAACCACATCTTTTCCTGGGATTGGAGCTTGAATACGAATCGTCTCAGCTTTTAGTGCCATTGCAAGATCATCTTGGAGAGTTAAAATCTTTGAAACTTTGATATGGGCTGCTGGTTTAAACTCAAATGTAGTAACAACAGGTCCTGAGTATGTTCTAACCACATCACCCTCAATTTTAAACTGTTTTAATTTCTCAAGAAGATCCTCAATCTTTTGGTCAATCTCCGCTTCATTGATATGATGTTTCCTTTTTGGTGGTGTTTTTAGAAAATCAAGATATGGGAGTTTGAAGTTTCTTGGTTTTTTAATCTTCCCTTTTTCTATCTGATTATTTAATATTTTCACATTTTCATCAACAACCTTTGATATGGTGTTTTTACTTTTTTTAACAGCATTATTGGTTTTTTTACTCTTAGGATTGCTATAAGTGAGTTCTTGTGATTGGATGTCTAGCTCTTTTATAGGATCATAACTCTCTTCTTTGTCATATGATGTTTTTTGCATAGATATTCCAAGAAGTTTATCTATATCATCGATAGTATCAAGACGCAGATCTTCATCACTCTGCTTCAGAGATTCTTTTTGAATACTTTTTGGTACCTCTTTAGTTGTTGGTTTTATTGGCTCTTGCTCTTTTATTTGTGTATTTTTTATTGAAGAGTGAGGTTTTTTGGCTAGAAACTCCTCTTCTATCTGAAGATACTCATCTTCAGGAGGAAATAAAAACATATCAATTTTATCTATCAGATTCTCAAACCACATCTTTAATCTGATGCCATTTGTTATATTTTCAACACTGCTATCAAGTATCAGCATCACAGAAAGTGTAAGAGATAGAACGATAAAGAGCCATATACCTACATTTCCAATAATCCCTTTTAGAAAATTGTTGATTGTAGCACCAAATAGCCCGTCAAGAGTTGGATTGAATATCTTTGCCTGAAGTAGAAGAAGTGAAAAAAATATCAGTCCACCAAGTAGTAAATAGTGAGAAATCTCCTTTGTAAATTTGCTCTCTTTATAGACCAAATATCCAGGAATTATCAAAATAAATGGGTATATATAACCGATAAAACCAAATATTTTATGATTAAAATGCCCTAATATACTACCAAGTGCACCAACCATCGGTGCATCAGGAAATATAGTCGAAATTCCAAAAAAGACAAAGAAAAAAACTGATATGACAAATAGAAACTCTCTTAAAATAGCATAACCCTTCGAGACTAATTTTTAAGGATTATATCTAAAAGAGGTTAAACTATTTTAGATAATTTAACAGTGAGAGTGAATTTACTTTTGCAATAGTTGACATCATTGCTTGATAGCTTAGTGATACCTGCTGATATTTGACAACAGTTTCTGCAATATCTATATCTGATACTTTTGATTTTAGTTCTGTAACATTTAGTTTAAGAACCTCTGCTTTTTGCATCTGTGTATCTAATCTATTTGTAATTGAACCTATTTTCGACTGTCCGTTATTGATATTTGAGATCAAAGAGTCCATTTTCGATATGGAACTGCCAATCGTTAAGTTTTTTAGATTATCCAAATCAGCTCCAGGGTCTTTGATTGCTTTGTCCACTGCTTTGATAATCTCATCCAAATCTTTAAAAAAATCGATTTGTGGATCACTACTCACAACTGCTCTATTAGAGTTAAATTTTATTAAAGAGTCATGGTCCATATTGCCAGAATCTTTTTGATAGATAGAGAATTTTATATCATTTCCTTTATTGCTTAAGTCAATGATCTCTAACTCACCTTTTGGTGACTGAGTAACTTTTATACTTTGAGAAGATTTTATGATTGCATCTTCTATTGCCTCTTTTGTATTGGATTGTGGTGTTTGACCAGACATAGCCATAGATATGATTGACTTTAATTGTCTAAGTGTAAAATCATTTGCTTTAGTTGGTACATCTGCACCAGTTGTTGAATCAGGGTTAGCATCATATATATTGTAAGTATTTGAGCCTATTTTAAATGTAGAGTGATTATTGAGCTTAATACTCACATTTACATCATTTCCATTTATATCTGTTAGGCTCATTTTTAAAATCTTACCATTTAAAGAGCTATGTGAAATTTCAGATAATTTAGTTGTATCATTTGCAATTTCATCACCAACGAGTAATGGCATATTAGCAAACAATTTATTATCCTCTTTTTTAAAATATAGTGAGTCATCTATTCCGCTTTGTGCAAGAGCCTGATTGCTTTGATTGAAATTAAGCGAATTTGTTAGTTGACTTGTATTATTTACATTTTGAGTGGATCCTATCATTTGAAAATCCAATTTTGATGCACCACTCACTTGATCTTCTACTTTTATAAAACCACTATCAAATGAAACATTTACTTTCTTTGAATATGCAGAAGAGATTTTATCAACTAAATCTGTTACTTTATCATTTGCATTTAAAGTAATTTTGTTTTTGATACTATTTCCTTCTTTATCAGTTCCATTAAGATAGAAATAGAATGTAGAATCATTGGTACCAAACATATCTTTAATGCTACTATCAGCAGTTAGTGGTTTACCAAAGTTCTCTGAATTTTGATCTTTATTAACTAACTTTACATTATTTACAACACTTTTTTTTAAATTTTGATCTATACCAGAAAATAGTGATTTACCAGTAATACTATATTCTGCATCTAGACCATTATCTAGTTGAACTTTTAGTGGATTTGAGTTTCCTCTGTAATTACCATTTTCATCAAAAGGTTTGACACTAGATGCAGTACCGCTAAAAAGATATTGACCATTTATTGAACTGTTTGCTAGATCTAGTACTGTATCTCTTTTTGCTTTTAACTCAATGGCAATTGATTTTAGGTTATCTGGGCTCAAAGTGTCATTTGAAGCTTGAATTAGTTTTGTTCTTATATCTCTAATGGCATCGCTCATATTGGAAAGTGCTGCATCGCTGGAGTCTGTTATGATTTTGGATTTTTTTATCCTATCAATGGTATTTGAAAAAGAGTTGATTTGAGAATCGTATCTTAGTGTCTCTTGATAAACTTGTGCATCTTGATAGGACTTGTCTATCTGTTTACCAGATGAAATTTGTTGTGTCATTCTGTCTATCTGACTTTTGGCACTTGACTGATTTGATATAAAACGGTCATAAATAGTGTTTTGACTTACTCTCATATCTGACTCCTTTATTGTCTATACAACTTACTACTTAATTATTAATCGTCATATTTCTAAATAAAAGTAGTTTTTTACCTGTATTATTAGGATTTTGCTTGATATTTAAGAAAAAAAGTGTATTATTTTCACTTCTATATAAGAAAAAATTTATAAAGTGAGGAATTTATTATTATGAAGAAAGCTGAATTTATTGATGCCGTTGCTTCAAAAACAGGTTTGTCTAAAAAAGACACTACGAGTGCACTAGATGCAATGCTAGAGACAATTGAAGAGGCTTTAGTGAAGAAAAAAAGCATCAGCTTTATTGGTTTTGGAACTTTCTCAACTACTCAAAGAGCAGCTAGAACTGCAAGAGTTCCAGGAACTACAAAAGTTGTAAATGTTCCTGCAACAACAGCTGTAAAATTTAAAGTAGGAAAAAAACTAAAAGAGGCAGTTGCTGGTAAATAGTACCTCAACTACTCTTCAAAGACTGATGAGCTAACTTATCAGTCTTTTTGCCGGGGTGGTGAAATTGGTAGACACGTCGGATTCAAAATCCGATGGTAGCAATACCGTGCCGGTTCGAGTCCGGCCCTCGGTACCACTTGATTCTTTTTGTATATTACAAACTTTTTAAGATTTTTTACCTGACTTTAGATCCAATATAAATCCAAATTTTGTTACAATAATTAAATATTTAAAATAAGGGTTAGTATGGACTATCTTGAGATTGATGGCGGTTGCACTTTAAGCGGTGAGATAGAGATATCAGGGGCAAAAAATGCGGCTCTTCCACTTCTTGCCATGTCGATTTTGTGTAAAGGTGAAGTAAAGATCTGTAATCTTCCCTCAGTTGCTGATATAAAGACTATGCTTTTGTTGCTAGAAGATTTAGGTGCTAGTTATAGCTATGAAGATGAGTGTGCGACTATCAACACTGATTCTATCAATAAAACAGAAGCAAAATATGACATCGTTAGGAAGATGAGAGCCTCTATACTCACACTAGGACCGCTTCTTGCAAGATTTGGAGAGTGTAGAGTATCACTTCCTGGGGGTTGTGCCATCGGTCAAAGACCAATTGATCTTCATCTAAAAGCATTGGAACTTATGGGGGCGGAGATTGAGATCAAAGAGGGTTATGTTTTGGCATCTGCAAAAGATGGTTTAAAGGGTGCGACTATCATATTTGACAAGGTCACAGTAACAGGAACTGAAAATATCGTCATGGCTGCAGCTTTGGCAAAGGGTGAGACTAAGATCATCAATGCTGCCAAAGAGCCAGAAGTGGTGCAACTTTGTGAGATATTAAATGATAATGGCATTTTAATCAAAGGAATTGGAAGTGATGAGCTTATCATCCATGGAAGAGATAGGAGTTTACTTGAGATTGAAGAGCTTTCTGTTATCCCCGATCGTATTGAAGCTGGTTCGTATCTGTGTGCTGGAGCGATTACAAACTCAACAATTACACTAAAGAAAGTTAACCACTCCCATCTAATATCTATAATACTAAAACTTCAAGAGATGGGGTATAACTTTGATCTAAACGAAGAGTCAATTACCATAAAGCCAAGTCCTAAGATCACGCCCATCTCGATAGCGACCACCGAGTATCCTGGATTTCCAACAGATATGCAGGCTCAATTTATGGCACTCTCACTCATAGCTGATGGAACTTCTGTGATAGAGGAGAGGCTCTTTGAGAATCG